>CASUON010000285.1 GCA_949457475.1 uncultured Lachnospiraceae bacterium | reverse complement strand
ATGGAACCACATCGCCGTCGAAATTTTGCCTAGCATTGGTACGAACCAGACAGCTTCTTACTTTAATTTCTGTCTGGATGGAGTACTAGGAATCAATACGACAGCAACGACTTGAATTTAGGATAATACTTAAAAATAGCGCGTCCCAGTATCTGCTCGGAACTTACAAACGTGTATTTCTGCGCTTCTTTTTCATTTTGCGCTATATTTTCCGCAATCGCCTTATCTGCCCAAAACCTTGCGTCCAGCGAAATATTGCGGTTATCCCCAAGCACCAGGTAACTGTCTTGCGGCACCTGGAACGTATAACCGTCGTTGTCTTCCACCCATGCCTCCGGCAGATACGGTTCGTCCAGCGGCGTTTGGGACCCATCGATATAAATATTCCCTTCCCGGATTTCTACGTTTTCCCCCGGCAGCCCGATGACGCGTTTAATAAAATTTTGTGTTTCATCTACCGGGTAACGGAAAATCACCACGTCGAACCGTTCCGGCTCCTGAAACGTATATGCCAGCCGAAAGCCAAACAGCCGGTCGCCCGGCTCAATAATATTTTCCATCGACTCCGACGGCACTTCTGCATTAATCAGCACAAAATGCGTCATCACCTCCGCCAATATAAACGCGGCTACAAAAATCTCCAGCAGATTAATTACAAGCTCCAGAAACGGCGAACGCTTTTTCTTTCCATTTCCTTGCGCGGCATCTGCCTCATTTTGTATTTCCGGATGTACATTTTCTACCATATTCTACCTCTTTCCTTTCTGGATTTGTTTGCCGCCCTTACCGTTTGGGAACTGTCCTCCACTGCCCCGTTTCCTGTGCGCAGCTTTTTATCCCAATTATCCTAATCATCCCGGTCCTGCGCAATTAGCTGACGTAACGCATCTACCGCCACTTTAACTGCCCTGTGCTCTTCGTAGCACTTCGGGTCTTCTAAGCCCATCGCCCGCCTCGTCTGGTTGGCAAACACAAGCAGCACGCTCCCCATGCGCACTTTGCGCACAGCAGCCGCAATAAACAGCGCCGCGGACTCCATCTCGCTGCATAGCGCCCCGCAACGTATAAACGCCTCCCATTTATCCTTTAATTCATATGCAACCGGCATCGTATCTGGGTCATGCTGTCCGTAAAAACTGTCCTTGCTCTGCACAACGCCTACATGTACCCGCTGCCCTTCCCGCAAAGCCGCCTGGTACAGCACATTTACAATTTCAAAATGGGCAACCGCCGGAACCTCAGGAGGCGCATACTCTTTACTCGTCCCTTCCATCCGAATCGCGCCGCTGGCAACCACAAGATCCCCGCCGAGCACTTCCGGCGCCATACCGCCGCTCGTTCCGACGCGTATGAACGTATGCGCGCCGCAATGCACCAGTTCTTCTAACGCAATTACGGCCGAAGGCCCTCCGATTCCGGTACTGCACACACTGACTTCCTCTCCGTCGATACGGCCTGTATAAATCGTATATTCACGATTGGACGCCACAAAACGCGCTTCGTCAAACTGCCCCGCAATCATCTGGCACCTGCCCGGATCGCCCGGCAGCAGGACATACTTGCCGACATCGCCTGGTACAATCTTTAAATGGAATTCTTCTTCTGGAGCATAGACTGTCGCCATATTTTTCCTCCCATCAGCCCCGCAGGACAATCCTATTTCCTGTTTTATAATTTAAATCCTACTCTATTATAAACATAAGCTGCCTTTTTTGCAATCAATCCACATAAATTTCATATATTTCCATTAGCTGCCAAACCATGCGCATCTTCAAATTAGAGCGAATAAATTGTCCTAAACTGCCAATAATCTTGAAAAACGTTTTCTATAATATTCCTATTATTATTTCTATTAAAATATAGGAATAAACAAATACACTGCATTGCAAATGCAAAAATACGATATAAAACCAGGAAGGAGATATTTATGCACCGCATTCCAAAACACATCGGCATTATCCCAGACGGCAACCGCCGCTGGGCAAAACAGCACGGATTAAGAAAACAGGACGGGTATGCCTACGGCTTAAAGCCCGGGCTGGACTTGCTGCAAGCAGCCAAAAAGCATGGGGTAAGGGAACTGACTTATTATGGCTTCACCGTCGACAACTGCAAACGCCCCAAAGAACAAGTCACCGCTTTTTCGTGCGCCTGCGTGGAGGCCGTCCACCTGTTAGAACAGGCTGGCGCCGCAATCCAGGTGATTGGCAATACCGCCTCTACCTGTTTTCCAAAAGAACTGCTGCCCTATGTTTCCATCGGCAACGCACCGGAGCCGCAAATCGGGCTGCCCAAAGTTAACCTGCTGGTAAACTATGGATGGGAATGGGATATGAAAAACAACTGGGCGACAAAACACATCTCCAGGATCGACATGGTTATACGCTGGGGCGGCATGCGCCGCCTGTCAGGATTTCTGCCGCTGCAAAGCGTTTACGCGGATTTTTACACGATAGACGCTTTATGGCCGGATTACGAAGAAACACAATTTGACGGCGCCCTCGCATGGTATCAAAAACAGGATATTACATTAGGCGGATAATCTGATGCTTATTGAATTTTTATACAAAGTGTGATAAACTTTCCGTATTATGTACCGAAGTGAAAGGACGGAATGATCAAATCATGGCAGAAAAAAAGAAGTATAAACTAGGCGATTATGAATTCGATACCGAACAGGAATATCGGGAAGCCGCCATCGATCTAAAACGGATCAAAGAGCTCATGGCAAAATATGACGTGTCCAATCCGGACCAGGCCAGACGTATCTTAGCTACCATACAGGCACATCCGGAAAGTTTCCGTTCGCCATATGGAAGGAAATTTGTGGACAAGCTGGAAAAATCTGTCGGAAGGCAAAACACCCCTGTCCCGCCAGCCCCAAATATGGCGCCAAACCAAATAGAGCAGCCACTGAACCGGAGTACACAGACAGGGAACGCCGTGCCATATTCTGAGCAAAACACACCCGCTGAAAAATCAAAAAAAACAAAAGAAAAACATACAAGGGAAAAACCCGCACGGAAAAAGAAAGGCGAGTCTGCATCCGGCGGCATTCAGATTTTTACAGTGCGCAATTTCATCATTGGCATTATTATCATCGCTGGAATTGTCATTTTCAGTATTTATGGCCCAAAACTGTTTTCTTTTGACAACGACAACGTCAACCACAACAGCGATATCAAACGCACGATGATTACCTCCTATGCCAAAAACCAGGCAGAACTAAAAGCGCAGCTGTATACGTATTATTACAACGTCGTCGGGCGTACCGAAGAAGAAGCAAAAAAAGACGCCGAAACCGAAATTGGCAAATACGCGCTCAACCTTTCAGATACATCCGTCAGCAGCATGACCGATTCTGAAATCACCGACGCCTATGACAAGCTTGTGGAAGGCGGGGACATACAAAACAACAGCTTTGTAGAACCTGCGGAGATTAGCGCCATAAAAGAAAAACTGGCTGCCGCAGGCATTTCGGGTAATACGGCAAACGGGGCGGACGGCGAGACTGCTGTTACAGCAGCGGTCAGCAATATGATGCTTTATCAAGAACGCATCTACTATTCGCTCTGCCATAATTATGAACTGCTCGACTTTAGCCAGGAAGACAGCAAAGCCTTCGCCAACGACGATATGACCGCGATGTTTGGCAACGTGATCTTCCAGCAGAATATGAACGACGAGGACAAACAGAGCAACTTTGAATTTTTCCAAAAGCGGGGGCTGATTAAAGACAACAAAATCGTCCGTTTTTCTACAGACCCGACCGCATACAACCTTCCGGAACTAACGCCGGCCATTGAACTAACGCTAAAAAAAGAAAAGGCCAAAGCCTATCAGTGCAGTATGATTAATTACGCGCCTGCCGCAAGCGTATTTTACGAATTTCACGCAAATGGTGAAACTGGCTACCTATGTTTCCGCAACAACAGCAACCAGACAAAATATGTCCAGCTGGATGCGGATACCTCGGTAACTGTCCAGGGCGACTTCTTCATGGCTAACGGTTCCGAGATCGTCCGGGGCGAGTGGTTTTATAACAAGCAGGACATCGGCCTGCTGATAGACGGCGACCAGAGCAGCAAAATTAGCTACGTACATGATTTAACTTATTAAAGTAGCGCATACAAAGCCCTATGCCAAACGGTAGCCAGCGTATTTTTTGCTTGTCAGAATACATTGACAATAAAGTAGCGCATACAAAGCCCTATGCCAAACGGTAGCCAGCGTATTTTTTGCTT
>CASUON010000284.1 GCA_949457475.1 uncultured Lachnospiraceae bacterium | reverse complement strand
TTTCGATTTTCATAGGTATATTGGCTTTGCTGATTGCCTTTGGTAGTTTTGTTATCGCGTTGCTTGCCTTTGTCGATAAGAGGAACAAGCGCAAATAAATAAGCCTACCTTGTACTTGGCGGTTTGAAACGAAAAAAGCACGTAAGCAATTTTATCTTTCATCGCTTACGCACTTTTTTATTAAGATGATGGATGTCTAACTATGGAAAGTAATCCATAAAAACTAATTATAGAAACTAAATAAAAACTAAATAGAAACTAAATAAAAACTAATTTAAGGTAGCTCATCCACAGAAAATCATTTATGGAAACACATGGGAATCATTGAAGTCTACTTTGCCAAGGCCGGCAAAATAGCTGCTCCATACCTGTTTTTTCGGGGCTGCTTTTTTACGTATATAGATTCGATCCCCATTTTTTACATATCTTGTAGAAATTCGCGTCTCCGCGTCGCTTTCATTTTCCGATGCTTTTGCGCGGATTGTATGCACCGTAGCGTCTGGTGTAGGGACTTCGCCGTTTTTGGACACATATATTTCATACGTATCCGTAGTTGTATTAAAAAACTGGAGACTCGTCAGTTTCTTTGTCGATTCTTGATAGACGTATGCGACAGCTACGTCGCATTCGTCGTCAGTGATGCCTACCCAATTGTAGTAGATGTCATTTTCCAGTATCTGCCCAGGGGCAACGCCGGATGACTCGGTACTAATTGGCAGCACCGACGGCATCGTGAATGCGGCCTTGCAGGATGCGGAATGGGGTTTTGCCGTAGTTGCTTTTGTACGGATTTCCAATATTGCCGTATTTCCATTTATCGAAGCAGCCAGTTCAGACAGGTTCAGCTTGCGCGACGTTGCCCCGGTATCCGTCCATGCGTTTGTCAAGGTGTCTGACAAAACGCGGTACTCGGTATTTTTTGGCAATGTAAACTGGTGTTTTGCATAATCTACGGAAATTTTCGGCGCCTTCGCGCGTTTATTAATCGATACTTTCTTTTCGATGCCAGGAAGGTTGCCCGCCTGGTAGATGACGATCTCTTTCCCATCTGCGTCAACTATTTCGGAAATCTTCGGCGAGGAGTCTGTAATATGCAAGGCTTCGGTTTGGTGCGCAGCCAGGCGAAACTGCAAGGTTGCGCCCCGCATCTGGTATATGGACAATTCCCCGTCCTTGCCCTGGTAAGCGTTCCATTTGCCGTACGACGTTTTGTATTCGATTGGCGCGTCGTTGATAACGATAGGCTCCATTTTATTCGTTGTATTTTGCATGGAGACGGTTGCGTTTATGGCATCAAAAGAGGCGGATATTTTTGACAGCGCCGCCGGAAATTTGATTGTGACCGGGGTTGTATTTTTATTGCCCTTTAATTGTATATAATTGTCTTTTTTCCGGTTCATCCAGGATAAGTCGATTACGACGCCTGCCGACGGGTCGTAGTCATAGACGTCCCACGCAGAGGGGGCCATCACCTTCTTTTTGACGGTAGCACCCGCGTCATTTTTCAGTTTCGCAGCCTTGATCGACGATACGGTAAAGTAGATCTGCAAATCCCGCTCCCGCGCCGCATTTTCCCGGACGGTTAACTTCTGATTGTCATAATCGATCGTTATATCGCTGGCAGGTATTTCTGCCGCAAGGACGTTAATGCAGTTAAAAAAAATGAATGCGGCAGCGATGAGTACTGCCGTACTTACGTAATGCTGGATTCTGTTCATATAAATTCCCCCTTTTTTCTTTCTTATAAATATTCTATTATAAAATGTTTCCTTCCGTATTCCGCGTGGACGTGTAGTTTATCCAAGAAAAATAAGGAATTATTACTATATTACTTTATTTTTTGTAATCGTGCAAGCAAATTTTTCAGACTTTTCAGACTTTTCAGACTATTTTCGTGGGATTGGCGTAGAGGTATCCGCACGATAAAGTTACGACATGAATTTAATATTTTTGAAACGGTTTTTATATATAACCGCATTGCCATTCAGATATAATGGAACTGCTATAAAGCCAGCGGAAGGAGGGGAAGGGGCTGTTATGGTAAGAAGGACAAGAGCAATATTTGGGGTCGTGCTAACCGCTGCTGTATTCCTAAGCGGCTGTAGGGGCAAACGCGTATCCGACGGCAATATAAAACTTTATTATGCGGCAATCGAAAGCGGCGATTATTATGAACAGTGGGCAAGCCTGCTGGAAGGGCAGGCGGCAAAGCTGGGGGCTGGCTTTGAGGTGGGGTATGCGGAAAAATCGATCGAAACGCAGACTATGCAGATGCAAAGCGCCGCGGACGGCAGCGATGTGATATTATGCGGGCCGGTTGTTTCGGATGTTGTGCCGGAGTTAAAAGCGGCTGCCAAAGATACGCCGATTGTATTTATAAATAATGCGCCGGATGACAAGCAGCTGGAACAAGGGCGGTATATATACGTCGCGTCGGATGAATATATGGCGGGGCAGTATCAGGCGGAATACATATTGCAGCAGTATGCAAATAGGCAGGAAATCCATGTTGCGATACTCAAAGGACCCAAAGGTGCTTCCGGGGCTATTGGTAGGACCAAAGGGTTAAAAAGCACGTTGCAGGCCAGCGGTAAGAAAATCAAATATGTATTCGAAGATTATGCGAATTGGAGTACGGATACGGCGAAAAGCTTTATGGAGTTGTTTTTAAAAACGGGCAGTCCAATAGACTGCGTGGCGGCAAATAATGACGATATGGCACTTGGCGCAGCGGCTGCTTTTGAAGAAGCCGGATATGATACGCAGTCGGTATTGTTTCTAGGCGTAGATGCTTCGGAAGGCGGGCGCCAGGCAATTATGGATGGAAGAATGGATTTTACTGTTTACCAGCCGATATCCAGCCAGGTTTCCGCTGCGGTAGAGGCGGCAGTGAAAATCGCAAGCGGGGAGTCTATCAAGGAAATGGAAGGGGCGACGCAAGACGGCAAATATATTTTATTGCCGTTTGAAAAAGTGGATGCCACGAATGTGTCGCAATATGAGTAATCTTTTCAGGAAGAAAAAACAAATAAAAATACAGGAGGCAAATCATATGGATGGGATACGTTTTTTAGATCAGGATGGGACTTTTGCCATCGATCAGCCGGAAAATTATAGTTACCTTTATTTTCCAGTAGCAGGGGAATCTGGGATAAAAAGCGCCTTGACGCCGAATTTAGGCGGCGATAGTAAAATAGATCAGAATGCTTTTTTGATGGAGCCGGTGAGTGTGGAAAACTTACATAATAACCGTTCCGGAAGAAACTTCTGGTGCCAGGTCGAAGGGGCGGGGGCGTGGTCCGTATCCGGCACTTCCGCGGAGGAAGAAAATAAGAAATTTACAGCCAGGCAGGACAAGAGTAAATTGACGGCAGGGTTTATGTGGCAGGCGGTAGAAAGAAAGTCGGAAACATACCATATGCAGGCGAAAGTGACCTCTTTTGTGCCGTTGGAACACAATGTGGAAATTATGTATGTAGAGGTCTGCAATTGTTATGAATGCCCGCAGATCATTACTCCCATAGCCGCAATTCCGATTTTTGGAAGGAGCGCGGACAACATCAGGGACCACAGGCATGTCACTTCATTGCTGCATAGGATTAAGACTACGGATTACGGTGTATATGTCAAGCCGGTGCTGTCTTTTGATGAACGCGGGCACCGGAAAAACGAACGGACCTATTTTGTATGCGGGATTACGGGAAACGGGGAAAAACCGGATAGCTTTTATCCGGTTGTAGAAGATTATATCGGAGAGGGCGGCAGTTATACGCGCCCATGGAAAGTGATCCACAATGAGGAAGGGGTATCCGCCGGAACTAAGATAGAAGGAAAAGAGGCTATGGGCGGCATCCGTTTTCCGTCAATCGTGCTTGCGCCGCGCCAGAGCGCATCTTATACGGTTGTAATGGGCGTTACGGGGCGCGAAGAAGGGATCGCGGATATTGTGCGCGCATATGGGAGCGCGCAAAAAGTAGAAGAAGCCCGGATGCGGATGGAAAGCTACTGGCAGGCCAAGGTAAACGTGCGGTATGATACGGGCAACGCAAGTTTTGATAATTTTATGCGGTGGGTAAGCTTTCAGCCGATATTAAGGAGGATCTATGGATGTTCTTTTCTGCCGTACCATGATTATGGCAGGGGCGGCAGGGGATGGCGCGATTTGTGGCAGGACTGCCTTTCGCTGTTAATTATGGACCCGGGCGGTGTGCGCCAGATGATACTGGATAATTTCAGAGGGGTTCGGATA
>CASUON010000283.1 GCA_949457475.1 uncultured Lachnospiraceae bacterium | reverse complement strand
CCGGACGGGCCTGCTGCCTGATTCCGGCGTCCGGGATACAAAAACATTCACCCCGTGAAAAATAAAGGCTGGCACACAAAGCACTGGCTGACGCGGTAAACGCATGACTAAGCAAATTAAGTGCGAACCGCACTCAGCGTATGGCTGGGCTACCTTTTGTATAAGTGTCAAAACATACGGCGTCCACTACCTGTTTCGTTTCATTATTATAAACGACCAGGTTCAGCCCGCGGCTATTTTTGGAATATTCCGTACCATCGATTTTTATAGAACTTACGTTTCCGCACCCGTTCCCTGCGCTCACGACCTCGTACCGGACCATGCCGCCGCGGATGGTCCCTTCGGTTTCCAGCTGCGCATAGCCGCATTGCTCTGACACTTCCCCTTCGGATATTACAGCCAGATAGCTGCAGCCGTACGCCCCATGCAAGTCTGCCTGCAGCCCGAGCTCTCTTAGGCATTTGACCACGGTGCTTTCCATGTTCGACGTACATTCGTCCTTTGCGGAGAGAAAGACGCTGTAGCGCTTGTCGCGCAATGCCCGCACATAGCTTTCCAATCCGGAAATATGTATTAGCCCGCAGTCTTTGCGAACCCCTTTATAATAAGCTTTCGTCTCCTCCCACTGGCTGTCGGTATGCGCTCCCATGCCGTACCATTCTGCCAGCTTCTGCCCGATCTTTCCGGTAACCTTTTGGGCTCCCCATAAGTTCCCATGCCCCCCGTCGCAGTTATCGGTCTGAAAGCAATAACCCGTTTCCTGGTATAGTTCCTTTTGATTAAAGTCAAGAAACTGCAGGCCGTGTTCCTGCGCATAATTGGATATAGCAAGCGATTTGGCGGAATTTTGCGACAGGGTAGGCGTTTTTACTAGGACAAGCCGGATGCCTTCTTTGCGGCACAGCCGTTCGATCTGTTCTAGGTATTCTTTCATAAGCGGAACCATCGGCTCTTCCGCCTGCGCGCGTTCCGCAAACGGGGTAAAGTCTTTCCCCCCGCCGTAGGCCGCCTGGGGCGCGTACCCTTTTAGCTCGTAATGCCCGGCCATACTGGAAAATGAAAAATCATTTTCGGCCAGTCCTTCCCACCGTTTATGGTAGCGGATATTTGGGAAATAATAGCTGGCCAGCGACTGGTTTTCATCTAGGCGGCAGATCGTATGGACGGCCTCTTTTTTGACCGACGACCATTTCATATAGTCAAATGCCTTCCTCGTACAGCTCTCCGCCGTATTCAACGGTTCCGCCGTATTGTACGCAAACAGCATATAACAATCCAGGACAACCGCTTTGGGCTTTTGAAAACGTAGCGCTTCTTTCAGCCAAAAATAAGACGTTACCAAGTTTTGCTGTTCGCAGCCCAAATTGTAGCTCGTAATGCCGCAAGTATTGTACAACTCCTGCGGCAGGAAAAACGAGGCGGCGTGGCTGCTGCCGAAAAATAGGACGTCGACCGTACGTTCTTGCATTTGGTAAAACCCAAGGTACGCCGAAGTTGTGGGCCAGGATGTGTCAAAAAAAAATTTTGGCACTACCACCTGCCAGGTAAACCAGATACAAATGCATAATACACACAAAAAGGCCGCGCCTTTTCCTGCTGACTTCCAATGTTTCTTCATGCGACTTTCCTCCTGCATGTTTTAAAATCCACGGTAAATAAAATCCTGCGCGTCAAACCCAAAACCATAAGTGCCAAAGACCATAATGCCAAGGATAGCCGCTATCGTGGCCCCCCAGCGTATGTAAAACGGCATCTGCATCATGCTTTTTCCAAGCGGGGCGCCTTTTTCCTGCCGGTATCCAACATACAGCAGTATTCCAATCGATGCGGATAACACATACCATTCTTTCCATCCGAGCCCCAGCGCCAGCAGGCTGTCGTCGAAAAAAATCCAGACATTTGGCACAAGGAAAATGCTTTTTACCATTTGCAGGCCCACGGCCAGGCTGTCCGCCCGGAATATCACCCATGCCAGCATCACCCAGAAACATACGCCCGCACGCCTAACCATCCGGCACACCGCCGACTGCTCCGGCAGCTGCAAAAAACGGTACAGCCTTTGCTTGATTTGAAACGTAGCATCCCCTGCAATCTGATAAGCCGCGTGCAATAGCCCCCAGAACAAAAATTTATACCCGGAGCCATGCCAGATGCCGCTGGCTGCAAAAGTAATTACCAGGTTGAGGTACTTTCTGGCCCTTCCATTTCGTCCCCCGCCAAGCGGGATATATAGGTAGTCCCTGAGCCACCCGCTCAGCGACATATGCCACCTCCTCCAAAAATCCCGGATCGAAACGGCGGCGTACGGACGCATAAAATTTTCCGCCAGCCGGATTCCAAACAGCCCGCTGACGCCTTTGCATATTTTCGTACACGCCATAAAATCCGCATACAGCTCGATACTGTACAAAACGCCCGCAACCAGCACGTAACAGCCCGTATACTGCCCTGGATGGCTGAACACGCAATTGACGACGACAGCCGCTTTGTCCGCAATCATAAATTTCAGGAAAAACCCCCATACGATCTGTAAAAACCCCTGTGAAAAAGCCTGTTCATCAAATAAATGCCCTTCGTACAGCTGCCCGGCCAGCTCCCCATAACGAGGAATCGGCCCTTGGACAATCTGCGGGAAATACAAGATATACAGGGCATATTTCGCCAGGTTGCGCTGCGCTTGTATCTTCCCCATATAAATATCCGCTAGGTACGAAACCATTTGCAGCGTATAAAACGATATGCCAAGCGGGACCACCCACGCAACTGAAGGCTGGTGCAAAATCGAGCCCAGGATAAAATTTCCGTTTTTGATACAAAGCCACGGAAACACGCAAAACAGCACGGAAACTGCAAACAAAGCCTTTTTTCCACCTGCTTGCCCCATCCTTTGGATATAAAGCCCCGCCGCATAGGTCAGCATGACCTGGCCAAGCAGGATCCACCAGCCCGTCCGGTAGGCCACCCAGTAAAACTCGGCGCTTGCGGCCAGCAGCATGGCCCACCGCATCGACACCGGGGACAGGTAATAAAAAAGTAGTACCGCGGCAAGAAAGACATAAAACGCAATCGAAGTATACGTCATAACGAAATGCTCCCCCATTCTGTTTGTTCTTGCCAATATAGTCGGCATATCTACTATAGTCGGCATTTTTAGTATAGTCGGTATTTTTAGTATATTCAATAGTTATTTTATAAAACATAATTGAAACAAAAGGAGTAGGAAACCATGATCAGTTACGAACCTTTGTGGGAAACAATGCGAAAACAGGGGATGTCTACCTATGCGTTGATCCATAAACACGGGATACCTTCCAGCACTGTAAACAGCTTAAAGCATAACCACAACATTACAATGTATACACTAGAGAAATTATGCGACATACTTGGATGTACCGCAGACAGCGTCGTCAGATTTGAAAAAGACAAAGACTGACCGCTACTTATCATCCCTGCGCCTCTTTTCTGACAAGGGAACGGTTGCCAGCAGCCGAAATACCTGTTCTACGGAAAGCGTAATATTTTTCTTTGCAACAGCCGGGCCCATCGCTTCTTCTAATACGGAAACACTGCGTACAACCGGAAAATTTGTTTTTCTTTTTACAACATATCCCCGACGAATGGAACCGATCACAGAAACATTTTTACTGTGCTGCATATGATAAGTAAAAAGCGAAAGGGAAAATTTATGAATCGTAAATTTTGCTGTTCTCATAATAACGCAAATCAGCCTACACAAGATAACAGGTGCTGCATGGAAAACAACTGCAACCACCATTGCTGTTGTCCTCCACCGTGTGAAAAACCAACGGCGCCTACAATTACAATCGGTTCGACGACAACCGGCGGGCCTGGAACAGCGGCAAGTGTTTCAAATTCCGGAACCGCTACAAACGCGGTCTTAAATTTTGTTATTCCCCGCGGAAACACGGGGGCAATCGGGCCCGCTGGGCCTCAAGGGCCGCAGGGGCCGCAAGGTGAGCCTGGACCGCAGGGACAGCCTGGACAACAAGGACAGCCTGGTGAGCAAGGCCCTCAAGGGCCTCAAGGGCTGCAAGGAGAACCGGGACCTCAAGGACCCCGGGGGCTACAAGGACAACAAGGGCCTCGTGGGACACAAGGGGAACCGGGGCAGCCAGGACAGCCTGGTGAGCAAGGCCCTCAAGGACCTCAAGGAGAACCGGGATCTCAAGGGCTTCAAGGAGAGCCTGGACCTCAAGGGCCTCAAGGGCAACCGGGACCTCAAGGGCCTCAAGGGCAACCGGGGCCTCAAGGG
>CASUON010000282.1 GCA_949457475.1 uncultured Lachnospiraceae bacterium | reverse complement strand
GGAACATCGGCACGATTATCGTAAAAGACATGAGCCGCCTGGGGCGGGACTATCTCAAAGTCGGTCAGATCATGGAAATCCTTCGCCAGATCGATGTCCGCCTCATTGCCATCAATGACGGTGTGGACAGCCAGAATGGAGAAAATGACTTCACCCCTTTTCTGAACATCATGTATGAGTTTTATGCTCGTGATACCAGCAGAAAGATAAAATCCGTGTTCAAGGCCAAGGGCATGAGCGGCAAGCACATGACCGGAACCGTCATTTACGGCCACTTGTGGGACGAGAAGCGGGAGAACTGGATTGTGGATGAGGAAACTGCCGCCGTCCGGCGCATCTTCTCCATGACGTTGGAAGGGTACGGTCCCTATCAGATTTCTTCCCGGCTGTCCCAGGAGAAAATCGAGATCCCATCCGTCCACCTTGCTCGGTACGGCGAGGGTGTGAACCAGAATCGAGCCATTAAGGACATTTACGGCTGGGGTGAGCCCGCGCCGCTGACCGGGCTTCTATACTGCGCCGGCTGCGGCGGCAAGATGTACGTCCACCGTGGTTTCGTAAGGAAAAGTCGGTTTTGTTTTTTCTCATAATATTTTGCACCTAAGCAAGTCAAAAGTTAGGATGATTATTTTTTCCGTATCTCAATATGTTTTTTGTTTTCCCTCTTGACTTATCTGTGTCCACACGCTATAATATGTTCAAATCCTAACAAAATTTTGTGGAGGTGACAACTTGAAGCCTAATCTGCTAGGTATTGAAATCGTTGGAACAGCCAATGCGCTCCGCAGGATGACCTTTCATACAGGTTATGATGAACGTTTTGCCGAAGATAGTCCTACAAATATGCAGCAATGGTTTCTTGCCTATATTTGGGAGCAAGGCCCTGATCAAAATGTATACCAAAAAGATATTGAGGAAAGATTTCAGGTCAGACGTTCCACCGCAACAGAAATCTTAAAGGCAATGGAGCGGAAAGCATTGATTGTACGGATTCCTATCCCGGAGGACAAGAGAAAAAAGAAGATTATACTGACGGAGAAGGCTCTGGCGATTTGCCAGGAAAACCAAGCAAAAATTGAACGGACAGAGCAGCAAATCATTCGGGGACTTTCAAATGACGAAATTGTTTCTTTTTTGCGTGTCCTAAAAAAAATACAGAATAATATCACGGATTGAGAACCCTGCAGGGTTCTCAATTAAAAAGCCAAATAGTTAGGATTTGAACAAATAAGGAGGTCAAACACATGACACAAGAAAAGAATTTTGGAACTGGTTCTATGTGGAAGCACATAGCACAAATGGGCATACCGTCCATTATCAGCATGATCGTTGTTGTCGTTTACAACATGGCAGACACATTTTTTGTGGGACAGACACACAATGATATGATGGTCGCAGCGGTGTCGCTTGCGGCCCCCATCTTCTCCTTAATGATCACCATTGGAACTTTGGTTGGTACGGGTGGCTGTTCCGTAATCTCTAATGCTTTTGGAGAAGGAAACAAGGAACGCGCAAAGAAAATATCCAGCTTTTGTGTGTACGCAGCAATCGGAATTGGGCTGATTTTCACTTTCATATTGTTGCTTTTTACTGAACCAATCCTGTTTATGATGGGGGCAACAGAAAACACCATACAACTTGCCGCCAGCTATACCCGTTGGATAGCTATTGGCGCCGTCTTTATTATTTTCAGCAACGCATTATCCAACCTCATTCGCTCAGAAGGAGCGGCAAAAGAATCCATGATCGGCAACTTGATTGGAACAGTGGTCAATATTATCCTTGACCCCATTATGATTTTAGGCTTGGGAATGGGAGTGCGAGGTGCTGCTATCGCAACCGTTATCGGCAATATGTGTTCTTCCTTGTATTATCTTGTTTATTTTAAGCGCAAGCCCTCAACATTGCTCTCCATATCTCCAAAGGATTTTTCTGCGAAAGATAATATCGCACTGTCTGTATTTGCGATTGGAACACCAGGGGCATTAGGAAATCTTCTAATGAGCATTTCAAATATTTTCATGAACCGTTTGCTGGCCGGCTATGGTGACAATGCGGTGGCAGCTATGGGCGTGGCAATGAAAGTAGGCATGATTGCAGTTATGCTGCAAATGGGCTTGGCTTCTGGCGTATTGCCCATCCTGTCTTTCAATTACGGAGCTGGAAATATGAAGCGTGTAAAGGAGTGCTTCAAAAAAACAGGCGTTATGTGCCTTTGCTTGGGCGTTGTATTAACCGCAGTATGTTCCTTTGCTTGCGAACCCATCGTTTCTTCTTTTGTCAGCGGTGCAGAAGTGATTGAATTAGGCATACGAATGACGATTGCTATCATTCTGGCAGGGCCGTTTATCGGATTGTATTACTTGTGTATCAGTATCATGCAGGCATTAGGGAAATCTGTAATTCCGATTATCATTTCACTTCTCCGCCAAGGCATTATATATGTACCCTTTATGTATCTCTTGAATTATCTTATGGGGCTGGATGGACTGATCTATACACAAGCGATTTCAGACTATATTGCAGTTTTAGCAGCTTTGATTTCGTGTGCCGTTATACTGAAAGCAACAGCAAAAAACACACGCACCCCTCAAATATAAAGTATCTGTATGCCGTGTGACGGTAAAAGAAAAAAGCTGTCATGCAGCACAACTTGCCACGCCTTAAAATGGCGGCTTTTGAGAAATCGAAAGCCGCCGTTTTCGTATCTACTGGCGGTAGCAGGAGGACGCCGCCATACGCTTATGGAGAGATAGGAACTTATCAAAAAAAGCCTGACCTCGCCCACGCCCGTATCTATGACCGGATTTTAGAACGCTGCGCCCCCATCCTCTTTGCCTGGAAGATTTTGCGTTTTGATTCAAGCCGCAGCAGCTTCCCTTTCAGCAGTTCAAGGCTGTTGCGGCCATACATGATCCTTTTGACAACTTTTAGCTTATTCACACTCCCCTCCGCCAGCCCGTTATTGTAGTCGAACAGAATCGCGTTTTTTACTGCCGCGATATCCCGCCTGATACCGTTTGAAAACAGTCGCCCTGTTGATACCCACACGCCTGGCAATCTCTGCCTTATTGAATCCCTGTTTTCTTAATTCCTGCACCTGTTCCACCACTTTCCTCTTTTTTTCCACATTTGCATTATGTTCTGCGGTAGGGGAATCTTTCTTAATGGGTTTGTCCCAGTAATCCCCGGTAGGTTTCCCGTCATAATGGGACGCTTCTGCCGGGGGTATAAAATTTACTGAAAGCAGACGTGTCGTGAATTTTTTCGCCGCATCCGTAAGGCCCTTGAGAAGATGGAAGCGGTCGCCTACCTGCTTTATGTCCATGCCCGCCTGTTCAATGGCGCTTTTATAGGAAATAGAACCGTCCCTTGATACGATCTGGGGGTTTGAATAACTCCTGAGCCATTCCGCTTTAAGAAACCAAAACGTTCTGCAAAAGTAGTAAATGTACAGTCCGGATTGTCACAGAAAAACTTCCTGTTTTCGATTATGATTCTCGTTTTCTTCCCCATGATGGGCAGATCCTGGAAACTTTTTTCATAACGGCTGTGTATGCGCATGGAATCACATCCGCAATATGGACATCTGCATGACCTGCGGTTTGACGCCACATATATAATGACTTCATTTTCTGTTATTTCATGCTCTAAATAATCAAGGCCTTCATCAAGTTCTTTAATAAACTCATCTATGGCATAAATTCCTGTATACACTTTAAAATCTATACTTATTATATCATTTTACGCATCTAAAAAAGCCTTCTATTTCGACTAACTTTGGAAAGATTCTAGAGAATTACAAAAAGGCTGGTTTGCATTTCACCAAATATATTACATATTCCATAACGTGCCATACCCCCATCAAGCGCCGCGTTTAGTGGCTACCAGCTGCCTTACAAAATCCGTAGCAGGGTTATGCAAAAGCTCGTCCGCAGCGGCGTACTGATGGATTTTCCCCTGGTCCATCACAAGCACTTTTGTACCAAGCTTCAAAGCTTCAGAAATATCATGGGTTACAAACAAGACCGTAATACCGGTTTTCTCGTAAATCTGTTTCAATTCCTCCTGGAGCTGGCTGCGGGTAATTTCATCCACGGCGCCAAACGGCTCGTCCATCAAAAGGATATCCGGCGACGCGGCCAACGCCCTCGCAATTCCGACCCTCTGCTGCTGCCCGCCGGAAAGCTCGGACGGATACCGGTCTTTCATATCTGCATCAAGTCCTACAATCCTCATCCATTTGGATACCGCCGACCTCGTTTTCGCTTTATCC
>CASUON010000281.1 GCA_949457475.1 uncultured Lachnospiraceae bacterium | reverse complement strand
CTCCTACCGCCATATTCCTCGTATATTCCTCATGGCCGGGCGTATCCGCTACGATAAAGCTGCGGTGGTCCGTCGTAAAATAGCGGTAAGCCACATCAATGGTAATCCCCTGTTCCCGTTCCGCCATCAGCCCGTCCAACAATAAGGAATAATCGATCGCGCCTTCCCGGCTTCCAATCTTGCTGTCTAATTCCAGCGCCTTCTCCTGGTCGGCAAAAATCAGCTTGGCGTCGTACAGCATATGCCCGATCAACGTAGACTTTCCGTCATCCACACTTCCACAGGTGATAAATTTCAGCAAACTTTTCATGATTAGAAATACCCCTCTCTTTTCCGTCTTTCCATACTTCCCGCAGCTTCATGGTCGATCACCCGGCTTGTTCGCTCGGATGTCACCGCCTGCAGCGTCTCGTCAATAATTTCTTCGAGCGTATCCGCGTCGGATTCACACGCCCCGGTCAGCGGATAACAGCCCAGTGTACGGAAACGTACTTTTTTCATTACGATCTCTTCATCCGGACGCAGCTTCATCCGGTCATCGTCAACCATGATAATGTTGCCGTCCCGGTATACGACCGGGCGCTCTTTTGCAAAGTACAGCGGCACGATTTCTATGTTTTCTTGTAAGATGTACTGCCAGATATCTTTTTCCGTCCAGTTGGACAGCGGAAATACGCGGATAGATTCCCCTTTGTTGATTTTCGTATTATACGATTTCCACATTTCCGGCCTCTGGTTTTTCGGGTCCCATGCATGCTGGGAATTACGGAAGGAAAAGATCCGCTCCTTTGCCCTGGACTTTTCCTCGTCCCTGCGGCCTCCGCCAAACGCCGCCGTAAAACCATACTGGTCCAGCGCCTGCTTTAGCGCCTGCGTCTTCATAATATCCGTATACGCGGAACCATGGTCAAACGGATTTATCCCCTGCTCTACGCCTTCCTGGTTCGTATAAGTAAGCATTTCGATACCCAGTTTTTTTGCAGTCTCGTCACGGAACTGGATCATTTCTTTAAATTTCCAGGTCGTATCAATATGCAGGAATGGAAACGGCGGCTTCTCCGGGTAAAAAGCCTTCATTGCCAGGTGCAGCATTACGGAGCTGTCTTTTCCGATGGAATAAAGCATCACCGGCTTCTCGCATTCAGCCGCCACCTCCCGGATAATATAGATTGCTTCTGCTTCTAACTGTTCCAAATGTGTTAATTCTCTCATAGACTTCTTCATACCTCTCTGCCGCTGCCTATTTCCCGTGCCTGCGGCGCAGGCATGCCGGCATGCCGCCGGCGCCTGCGGGCAACACACGGCCCAATACGGCTAATAATATAAAAACCTTTACGGTTTTTGAGGAAAACACGCAAAGGATGTTTATCGAAACCAGTATATACTAAAAAATGGGATTTTACAACTATTTTAAGATTAAAATTAGATGAAATGGTTTCTGTTCAGCCCAAGGCTTTACATCTAACGCAAAATACGTATGATAAAGTTGCGGCTGTAGGAATCCGTCTCTTTGCCAAAGGCAGACTTTCAATGAGCCGGATTCCATTACAATGAAGCCAACGGCTGGACACTACCTAAAAATGTATCAACCGCGCCGTTTACAAATAGCACCGCAGCTGCCGCTCCAGCTGCTCCTCCGCGCTCACCAGGCGGCCGCAGAGCGCTTTTGACGCTGTATCCGCCGCTTGGTAGCGGTTTAGGTAGCGCTGAAGGTTTTTAATGCCCATATTGCATCCGTCTGTAATCAGGTCCGCCACAGTCGCGTCGCTTTCATCCATCGTTAGTTTCATATTTGTTTTCAGCCAGGACATCCCTTTGGCGATCGGCGCCGGCTCTTTTTCCTCGCTCCGGTAGCTGCACAAAAACGCATGGATTTCATTGCCCAGCTTCTCATGCAGCTTTTTGCTCTCCACAAGAATCTGTTTTAACCTGCTGTCACGGACTTTTTCCACTACTTCATCCATCGAGGAAACCGCCATTTTTGTACCCGCGTCGCATTCTTTTAACAGGCTGATTGTATCTTGGTTTGCCATAATTTAAGCCCTTCCTTTCTGATCTGTATGATTTGCAATCTTCGCTATGCTATAAATACCATCAAAGGCCACAGGCATAGTATGTCCAGTCCGCCTACAAACCATGCAACAGATCTTACAGCGGCTTTCTTTTATACACTTGCGTTGGCAAATTTTGGGCATGGACACAATGACGCGCGGCTGCGGCAAGGCTGTTCTCGTTCTTACTTTTTATGGCTGCCAGTTTGAGGCCGCGCCCGCGGTAACCGTCCCGAGTTTTTTCATATAATCCCGGATTGCCGCCTGTGGGGAAACTTCTGTTTCCTGCGCCCTGGCACGTGCTTCTTCCGTCATATCCCCGGTCGCTACAGCAAGCTTATAGGTTTTTGTGTCTTCCAGTTTCTTACCGCCCTTTGTCATCAGCACATACGTATAAGGATCGCCGTTCCCATGCAAATCAAGCCCTGCGTCCCTCATATCCTTAATGTCCCTACCGGTCATCTCCAAGACGGAAACCGTCGCTGACCTTGGACGGATGACGTTGATCACATCGGTGTTCACATCCCCTTCATATAGGTACCAGGCAACTCCCTGGTCATTGCTGTCCGCAGTTCCATGCATTGCGTTCAAAGAGACTATGGCGCAGTCTGCCCCCACGGCTTCCCCTTGTGCCGCGGCGACTAGCTGCGCAGTCTGCTCCCACGTCAGCCGCTCTTGCACCGAGGCAAACACGTCTTCCGATGCACCGCATAATATGCCGTCGTTTGTATCGTCAAGCGCTTCGATTAATCCGTCCACGTCGATTTTTTTCTCTATCAACTGCTTGATATCCTGCGCGGCGGGTATGATTAGCTGCTCCCAGCCTACATAAAGCAAAGGGACGGTCTTTCCTTCGTAAATCAATTCCTCAATTTCCTGATAAGGGCTGCCGTCAGAAATTTTCGCTTCATTTAAAGACAGCATGTAATTATGATTCCCTTTCATAAGGGCGTTTTGGCCTTCGACCGTAGAGCAAAAATCCAAAAAATGCAAAGCGTCTTCAAGCTTTTGCTCATTACCTTCTTCTGCAAGCGATTTGCTGATTCCAACATACATCGAGACGTTCCTCGTTAGCATATTGTCAGTGCCGTCTTCGCTAAGCCATGGCATAATGCCAAACGTATACTCCTTCCCTTCTTTTGTAGTATACGTATAATCGCTTAACCCCAGGCACAAGAAAAAGACCGACCCGCCATTGTAAAACTCCTCTGTATCCATATTTTTTGATGTGATATATCCGGCATCCACCCACTTTTTAAAATACTCCGCCGCTTTTTTCAGTCCGTCGTTCCCGGCTGCTTTTGCTTCGCCTTTTGGAAACTGCTCTTTCCATTCCATCCCCTGCGGCATCCCCAGATAGGCAGTATTGCTGATATTAAAAAAATAATTAAACGGATAACCGTCCAAATCCATTTTGTGGCCTAATGTCTGGTACCCGGCGTCCTCGATTTTCTTAGAAAGCGCTTTTAATTCACGAAAACTGGACGGGACTTCCCAATGATGCTCTTCTATAATTGTCTTGTTATAATAAATGCCCACCAACTGGTATCCGGAGGGCAGCATATAAATCGAGCCGTTTACATCCATAGAATCCAGCAACGCATTTGTATAATTATTTACAAAATCCTGATTAGATAAATCCAAAAGATACTTTTCTTGGGATTCTTTACTAAAATTTTGCGTAGACACATAAATATCCGGGATATCTCCGTGCTCTAAGGAATGCAGCGCATACCCGGTTCCGTTCATCCCGCTGTATTTTTGCATTTGCAGGTTCACTTGCGGGTACACTTGCTGAAACGCATTGATAAAATCCTCTTTAATCAGCTGGTTAAAACAATTTACCACAATTGGCTCATGTTTCCCTTCCTGCCCATCCGCGCCGGACGCCCCGTCAGCCGTTTGGTCTGATTCTAATATAGACGGTCCTTTTTGCGCCTCCCCGGACGCCCCGTCAGCCGTTTGATCTGATTCTAATACAGGCGGCTCTTTTTGCACTGCCCCGTCGGAGCCACATCCGGCGAAGCAGCATGCTGTAATCGAAGCGCCAAGTACGATCCCTATAAACCTTTTCCAACCTTTCATCCTTTTTCCTTCCCTGTCAGCAGCCGCAGCCGCATACGACCATGGCCCCTTTCCTTCGGCGTTACGCCCGTTTAATTTTCATGCATTCGTTGCCGCAGCCGCATACGACCATGGCCCCTTTCCTTCGGCGTTACGCCCGTTTAATT
>CASUON010000280.1 GCA_949457475.1 uncultured Lachnospiraceae bacterium | reverse complement strand
CTGGAACATCAGAGAGGGCTTGCGGCCTGGCTCCAGCGTCCGGGTAGCACAAAACTTAAAAACTGTTCCTTCCTGAAATACAACGCTTCTTGGCTCACTCCAGAAACGTAAATGGGCCCTCCGCATGCAGAAAATGCATCATCAGATAAGCGCCCCGCAACGAAACGCGTTCGTTTGCAAGTATCTGCTCTACCCGGCTTTTATCTGCCAATACAACCGCTATCTCTTCTGAAGCTTCGGTAAACGCGTCGGACACATCTCCGCTTACCGTGCCATAGACGGCGGCGCTTGCTTCATCCGTAAAGCCTGGCCCCATAAAATAAGGCCGCCTGTAAAGCTCCTTCCCTCCTGTATATTCCGTAAAGTCCAGCCCGGTCTCTTCTTTCATCTCCCGCGCCGCCGCCATCCCCGGCGTCTCGCCCGCATCGACCAGCCCTGCCGGCAGCTCATATAAATATGCGTCCAGCGGATAGCGGTACTGGCGGATTAAGACCAGCCTGGGTGTTCTTTCGTTTGTAACGGCGTATATGACAATCCCTTCCGGCTCCATCGACTGGGTATGGATCTTAATCCTGCTTTCTTCATTTCTGGATGCAAAATAATAAGGGAATTCCCCGCCTTTTGTATCAATTGCTTCAATCTTGTATAGATTCAAAAACGGATTGTCTGTCAGTTTTCGTATACCGCGCCTTTTCTCCATCGTCTACCCCCATTTCCTCCAATTCTATTTACGCTCCACGCAAAGCGTCTCTTCCGTGCATACGTGGCGGTTTTTTCCGCTGCTTATGCGAATGTTTTTTTAGGTTTCACCGATAACCGCTACCTGGCACATACGTAGCGTTTCCAGCGCCGCCTGGTGCGTCTTCGGGCTTACGCCGGCGCAGCAGCCTGCATCCACGGAAATATCCGCCTCCGGTAAATAGGCCTTCAGCAGCAGGGCGTTGGATACGACGCAGATATCCGTACATAGTCCGATCAGCTCTATCTGTACATCTACGCCAGCCGTACGGCGGATTTCTTCTGCCAGTTCTACCGAGCCAAACGTCGGCTTTTCAATAGCCTGGTACGTTTTTCCTTGCAGCGCCTGCCGTATCTGCCCGTGCAGCAGCCAGCCTTTTGTCCCTTTGACGCAGTGGGGCACCGGTAGTTTCTTCCCTTCCGCCGTTTCCAAATAATCCGGCCCATGCGTATCCAGCGTAACGAAAATCCTTCCATCAAAATCCCGGATTTTGCGCGCCGCGCATGCTACAATCCCGGCCGCCTCCGGCGTCCCGAGCGCCCCGTCAATAAAGTCGTTTTGCATATCTACTATAATCAATATTTTTTCCGCCATAACCCCTGCCTTTCCTTCCTTGCGCGTTCGCCCCTATCGCCCGCGTACGGCGAACCTACGGCAATGCGGTAGCCAAATTGCCTGCGGGCCGCGCTAAATTTGTATGGCAATCCTGCTACCATCGGGCGCTACCGTAAGTTTAGCACAGGAAAAATGGAATTTCAACTGCGGACTATTCAAGGTGCCGCGAACCTATGCGCAAATCAATTGTAAACAGGCGTAAAGCCGGTATTTCAGATTGACTAGTCAATGACAACATCCCCGGACTCGCATACAATCTTTATCATCTTATTTTTTTCTTCAAACAGGGAACGGAATGTCTCGCCAAAATTTTCCCCCTGTACGGTAATATCCCCATATTCGGTTTTGATATGGTAGCCGTATTCTTCCAACGGTTCGGAAAGTTTCATCTTAACGTTGCCGTATTCCATATCCATTTCACAGTTTTCAAAAACTGCCTTCTGAACCGTGCAGTCCCCCGATTCCATATCGGCTGACAGATTACGCATCGTGATATCTTCCGCGGCAAAATTCCCATACGAGCAGTCCATCGAAAGGTCCCGTACGCTAGCCCCCTGGCATTTCACATTGCCGCTTTCCAAATCCAGCTTCATATCTTCTGATAAGGACACATTGGATAAAATAACGTCCCCATATTCGCTATCTATATCGCATGTTTTCCCTTGTACATGTTCCATACGTAGCGTACCGGATTCCAAGTCCAGCTCCATATCGCCTGCCTTTGTATTTTGCAAGGTTACTTCTCCATAGTCCGCAGAAACTTTTAGCCGGTCTGTCTGTATCGCGTCGCACAAGATATTTCCGGAATCTGTATTTACAATTACTTCTTTTAACGTTTCTGTTTCAGGAACATAGACAACTGTTCCCCGTTTTTGCTCTTTCACATGGTTTCCAAAAGAAAAACCCATTCCGCCGCTGTAAAACAGATTGAACGGATCTTCTTGGCGGATCGTCAGTTTCCGGTCGCTTACTTCATATTTGAAGTCCGTTTCCTGATCCATAGCATATGAAACCGCATAATTTCCAGTATTTTCCTTGTCCGTCGGCGCTATGGACACAATCCGCACATCCGCATAATCCAACGCAATTTCAATACGGTCAAACGGCTCCAGCTGCGTTTCGCCCACACTTTCCTGCCGGCCGTCTTTTTCAAGCGAAGGCGCATATACCCGCAGGCCTTTTGTGCTTAGGCGGATGCCGCTTACTACTCCGCCCATAGCCGTACCGCTTACTGCTAAGATAAATCCCACGGCGGACAACGCTGTACAAAGGAAAAGGAATTTCCTCGCGTTGACGGGCTTTTTTGCTTTTGGGTACATTGCGCTTGCTTTACCTGCTGTCGCTATTTTTTCTTTGACTTCTTTTTCTTCTATTTTTATATCCCTTATATTCGATCTACTTGATCCGCTTGCTATGCCTAGTACATCTGTATCATTTGAAATTTCCGGACTGCTTGCTTTGCCTGGTATATCTGTACTATTTGATATTTCCGGGCTGCTTGCTTTGCCTGGTATATCTGTACTATTTGATATTTCCGGGCTGCTTGAACGATTTGAGACATCCAAGCTGTTTGAATGGTTCAAATCATTTAAACGGTCATTCTCTGGATGATTTTGTTCCAGTCCGTTTTTTGCCACATTGTTTTCTTTTTCATATGGATTCATTCCAACAACCTCCTTACAAACGGCCTTTGCCTACGCTTTATGTCCTTACCTTCGTTTACACCTTTCGGCCTCCCCGCAGCATCCGGGCAAATGTCTGCAACGACCAGCTTAAAAATTTGCGGCACAGCTGGTACATTCCATAAGTCAACATCGCCCCAAGGCCGGTAAACATAAATCCAATGCCGACGCAGGTAATAAATACTGGGATACTTTTCCAGGCCACCGTAAAACCGGCGATCAGCGTAACCGGCCCGCTCAAAACGCTGCATGCCCCCACAACCAGTATGGCAAACATGACCGCCAAAACTACAATCAATACGCTTGCGGCGACGCAGACGCCGGCCAGCATCAACGGCAGCGCAAGCGGCGCAGCGCACAAAGCAAGAAACGCGACCCACAACCCATGGAATCCCCCTTTTACATTTTTAACCGGTTCTTCCGAATAATCCAGCGCCATATCCCGTATAATCTGCTCCGCGGCTTCCTTTGGCGAGCCCAGGTCTTCGATCGCCTCCGCCTCATGCGCGGCGCCAGCCTCGGCAAAATACTCTTCAAAATACTCCACCGCGCGTTCGAAATCTTCCTTTGGAAGACGCCTCAGCCTCTTTTTCAGCTGCTCCATATATTCCTGCTTATTCATCCGCTCCCCCTCCTTGTTCGTACCTGCATTTTTCGACAATCTTGCGGACGGCGTCCACATGTCCGTCCCATTCACGCGCAAGCATTTCCTGGCGCTCCTTTCCTGATGCGGTGATCTGGTAGTACTTCCTGTTCCTTCCTTGAAACTGCTTATCATAGACAAGGACATCGCCATTTTCCGCCAGGCGGCGCAGCACCGGATACAGGGTCGAATCTTTCAGGTTCGATACCTGCCGCATCTGGCGGCTGATCTGATATCCATAGCTATCTTCCAGGTAAATCAAAGACAACACCAGCAGCTCCATTAATGTCGGATTTAAAGGATACATTTGCTCCGTCTCCTTTCTGTTTTTTATATATACATTATTTCCATATATTATATTTTATATAATATAAAATGTCAATATATATATTATTTATATTTATATTCCTATTTCTATTTGGTTCCTTTTCACGGGGTGGGGATATGCAGGATATACTATCAAAAGAAAACTAATAGGTTGTTATCCGGCAGTTAAATTCTGGAACTGTTTTTAAGTTTTGTGCTGCCCGGACGCTGGAACCAGGCCGCAAGCCCTCCCTGATGTTCCAGCTTCGGGATGTAAGAAATTCTAAGCATTCTGCGTAAAAGTATCCA
>CASUON010000279.1 GCA_949457475.1 uncultured Lachnospiraceae bacterium | reverse complement strand
ATGCCTGGAACTTCTTGCATTCCGGAGCGGAACATCCGGACGGGCCTGCTGCCTGGTTCCGGCGTCCGGGATACAAAAACATGCACGGTTTGTTGGATAACAACCTATTAGTTCCCATTTTTAATGGATATCCCCACCCCGTGAAAAATACCCGAAATTGCAAAGGCAACAAATTGCCTAGCGAACGTTATGCCGTTATAAGAAGGAATGAAAACCCCCTCAACTGCACGGGAATACGGTTGAGGGGGTATTTTTTGTCCCAATGGATAGTTTATATATCTTCCAGCTTATCTTTCATTTTATCAAAAAAATTCCGTTTTGCTTTTCCTTCTTTCTTGCCGTTTGAAGCAGCGCCGTTTTGGCTCTTTAAGGAATTGCCGCTGGCTTCGTCGTACCTGCGCAGCGCTTCTTTCGCCTCTGCGTTTAGGTTTGTAGGCACCTGCACGACCAGCGTTACATAGTGGTCGCCCCGCACATTCTGGTTGCGCAAGGAAGGGACGCCTTTTCCTTTCAGGCGGATCCTCGTATCGGTCTGTGTCCCCGGTTTTACGGTATAGAGCACCTCCCCGTCAATCGTACTAATGCGGATATCGCCGCCAAGCGCCGCCTGCGCAAAAGAAATCGGCGCGGTCGAATACAGGTTGATATCCTGGCGCTGGAAGATCGGGTGGCTGCCTACGATCACTTCTACAAGCAAATCCCCGCGCGGGCCGCCGTTCGTCCCAGGCTCGCCTTTTTCGCGAATCCGCACGCTCTGCCCATGCTCGATCCCCGCGGGGATTTTAACGGAAATTTTCTTGCGGTTTGCAATATAGCCATTTCCATGGCAATGCGGGCATTTTTCTTTTACGATCTTGCCGGAGCCGTGGCAGTCCGGACAGGTCTGGACGTTTTGCATCATGCCAAACAGCGACTGCTGGGTATAGACCACCTTGCCTTTGCCGCCGCACTTCGGGCAGTTTTCCGGCGACGACCCCGGTTTTGCCCCGCTCCCATGGCAGTCTTTGCATTCATCTTTGAGCACCAGCTCCAGCTCTTTCTCACAGCCAAATACCGCTTCTTCAAATGTAATCCGCACGTTGGCGCGCACATTCGCGCCTTTCATCGGCCCATTGCTGGAACGCCGGCTGCCGCCTCCGAAGAAATCTCCGAAAATATCCCCGAAAATATCCCCAAAATCCATGCCGGAAAAATCAAACCCGCCTGCGCCGCCTCCGCCTTCAAAAGCGGCATGGCCAAACTGGTCATATTGTCTGCGCTTTTCCGGGTCGCTCAATACCGCATAGGCTTCCGAAGCTTCTTTGAACTTTTTTTCCGCCTCTGCATCGCCTGGATTGGTATCTGGATGGTATTTTTTTGCAAGGGAACGATATGCTTTTTTCAACGTTGCGTCATTCGCGCTTTTGTCTACGCCAAGGACCTCGTAATAATCTCTTTTCTGTTCTGCCATAACTTTTCCTCTGCATGCATGCCATAGCAGTTTCGCATGCATCTTTGCATACAAAACGTTACATTTCACACCATAGCCAAATAACGGCTGTACTGTGAAACGTAACGGCATCCGGCTCATTGAAATTCGCTCCTGGCGAAGAGTCGGATGCTTGCAAGCCCTTATTTATCGCCCTTGCCAAGCAGCAAATACTTGGCAAGGGGATGAAAAGCAACTACAAAACTGCTATGTTATGCCGCTCTATTTCAGCTGATTTAAATTTTTGCTGGTTTTAAAGTAGCTGCACGATCTATACTTCCTTGAAATCCGCATCTACGACGTCGTCGTCCGCAGCTGCGCCTGCACCGGCGCCGCCTGCTGCGCCCGCGCCTGCCGCGCCTGCGAAATCAGACGGGTTCGGGCCTGCGCCTGCCGCGCCCTGGGCGTTTTCATATACTTTTGCAAATAACTTCTGAGCGCTTTCCATTAATTTTTCTTTCGCCGCCTTCATTTCGTCTACCTGGGCGTCTGTCATGTTCTCCGCCTGCGGATTTGCGTCTACGAGGGCTTTCAATGCGCTTAAGTCTGCCTCAACCGCGGATTTATCCGCCGCATCCAGGTTCGCGCCAACTTCTTCCAGCGCTTTTTCGGTCTGGAATACAAATGCGTCCGCGTCATTCCTCGTATCGATCGCGTCTTTGCGCTTCTTATCCTGCGCTTCGTATTCCGCCGCTTCTTTGACCGCGCGGTCGATCTCGTCTTCGGACATATTGGAGCCGGCGGTGATTGTAATATGCTGCTCTTTGCCTGTGCCCAAATCTTTTGCGGATACGTTTACAATGCCGTTTGCGTCGATATCAAACGTTACTTCGATCTGCGGTACGCCGCGGCGTGCCGGCGGGATTCCATCCAAGCGGAACTGGCCAAGCGATTTATTATCCCTTGCAAACTGCCGCTCGCCCTGTACTACGTTGATATCTACGGCTGTCTGGTTATCCGCCGCAGTCGAGAATATCTGGCTGTGCTTGGTCGGGATCGTTGTATTACGTTCAATCAGCCTTGTCGCTACGCCGCCCATCGTTTCAATGGATAAAGACAGCGGGGTGACATCAAGCAGGAGGATTTCGCCTGCGCCGGCGTCCCCTGCCAGCTTGCCGCCCTGGATCGAAGCGCCGATTGCAACGCACTCATCCGGGTTCAGGCTCTTGTTCGGCTCTTTGCCGGTCAGCTGTTTTACTTTGTCCTGTACGGCCGGAATACGCGTAGAACCGCCTACAAGCAACACTTTTGTAATATCGCTGTTTGTAAGGCCCGCGTCTTTCATTGCGTTTTGTACTGGAATGGCCGTCTTTTCTACCAAATCCCTGGTCAACTCGTCAAATTTCGCCCTGGTCAGGTTCATATCAAAATGCTTTGGCCCTTCTGCGGTTGCCGTAATAAACGGCAGGTTGATATTTGTTGTGGTCGCGGAGGACAGTTCCTTTTTCGCTTTTTCCGCCGCTTCTTTTAAACGCTGGAGCGCCATCTTGTCATAAGAAAGGTCTACGCCTTCCGCCTTCTTAAACTCAGCGATCATCCAGTCGGTGACTTTCTGGTCAAAGTCGTCGCCGCCCAGCCTAGTATCGCCGTTTGTCGCAAGTACTTCGATTACGCCGTCGCCAATTTCAATGATGGAAACGTCAAACGTACCGCCGCCTAGGTCGTAAACCATAATCTTTTGTTCGCTTTCGTTGTCCAGACCGTAAGCCAGCGCAGCCGCCGTAGGCTCGTTGATAATACGCTTTACGTCCAGGCCGGCGATCTTGCCAGCGTCTTTTGTCGCCTGCCTTTGCGCGTCGTTAAAATACGCCGGCACCGTAATAACAGCTTCTGTTACTTTCTCGCCCAGGTAGCTTTCCGCATCTGCTTTTAATTTCTGAAGTATCATAGCGGAAATCTGCTGCGGGGAATATTTTTTATCGTCAATCGTGCGGCCATGGTCGGTGCCCATATCCCTCTTAATGGAAATAATCGTCTTTTCCGCGTTTGTAACGGCCTGGCGCTTGGCAGGTTCGCCTACTAGGCGTTCGCCGGTTTTTGTAAATGCTACGATAGAAGGTGTCGTCCTTGCCCCTTCCTGATTTGCAATAACGGTTGGCTTGCCGCCTTCCATAACAGCTACACAGCTATTTGTCGTCCCTAAGTCAATACCGATGATCTTACTCATAATCTCATTCCTCCTAAATTTATCAATAAAAATATTATGTGCCTTTAATTTACCACTGCTACCATACTATGCCGTACCACGCTGTCGCGGTACATATAACCTTTTTGCAGCTCCTGCGCGACGATGCCGGATTCGTATTCCTCACTTTCCGTCTGCATAACCGCGTTGTGCAAATTCGGGTCAAATTCTTTGCCAACGGCCTCGATCGGCGCTACGCCTGCTTCTTCAAGCATTGTCATCATCTGTTTGTAGACTTTGTTCATACCGTCTACAAAAGCGTCCTCCCGGTCTTCTTCCGGCACTGCCGCAAGGCCTCTTTCGAAATTATCTACGACCGGAAGCACTTTTTCAATAATACTCTTTGCCCCGATCTCATACATCTGCGTCTTTTCCTTTTCTGTACGCTTGCGGAAATTGTCAAATTCCGCCATCTGCCTTTTGACCTGGTCGGTCAGTTCTTCAATTTTTTCATCTTTTTTATCTTTCTTCCTGCCTTTTTTGAAAAAGCCTTTTTTGGCAGTCCCAGGCTCCGCGCCGGCTGTTTCTTCCGGCTGTCCTTCTGCGTCTTCCGCCTGCGTCTCATCCGCTTCTTGCGGCGCGTCGGCGTCGTCTTCCTTTCCGTCCGCTGCCTGTGCGGCATGTTCCGCGGTTTCTTCTCCCTGTTCT
>CASUON010000278.1 GCA_949457475.1 uncultured Lachnospiraceae bacterium | reverse complement strand
CGGTTTATCCAGTCAGTAATGATGCCGGCAAACGCGGTGCGCGGCCATCTGCGTATTTGATACCTGCGAACGGTTTATCCAGTCAGTAATGATGCCGGCAAACGCGGTGCGCGGCCATCTGCGTACTTGATACCTGCGAACGGGTTGCCCGCCAGGTTTTGGAAAGCGGATGCCCGTGAGCAGGTAGCCAGGCCGCGCCACGATAAACAAAAGAAAACCGCCACTTTACAACTTTTGTAAACACATACCATATATTGCTTATGTTTGCAGAATGAGCAATTCTGTTTCAACATTTGGCTGCGATATCTGCTTTTAAAGTCAACAAGCTGTAAAGTGGCGGATGAAGTTAGTAACAATACCTGGCGCCCGGCCCGTCGATACTTGCGGGCAAAATCAGCGGCAAGTCGTCAGGGCCTGGATATTAATGGTGGTTTGTGTGGTGGACTTTTCCATTTGTATGGATCGTCTGGTGTTTTGTACAATATTTGGAGCAGCTGCTTAGTTTTTTATGCGTTTTGTTGTGGTAAGCGCAGTAAACTCCAGTGGAGCCGGAATGGTGGCTGCCGTGCCCATGCGCCATGACAGGCAGGGTAAAACTTCCAAAAAGCATCAGGGCTGCCGCCACGACTGCCGCGGTTTTCTTCCAGTTTTTTGCATGTAATAATTTCATTTCTTTGTACCTCCTTATGTTTGATTGAGAATGGTTTTTTATACTTATATATACAAAACGATTCAGGAGGCAGAATCCTTGCAGTAAAAAAATATTTTCTTTATTCGATCGTAATATCGAACTTACTGAGTTTTTCCAGCAGAATATCGTCTTCGGAGGGCGAATCTGCGACAATCTCAATTTGGCGGCGGATATCCAGCATTTTTTCATCCGTAGCAGTAATGATGTCGGCGCATGTCTTTAGCTGGCGGACAATGACTTCATGGTTTGGGATGCTTTGCTTGTATTTTAGCTGGTGTTCCAGGCTGGCCCAAAAGTCCATGGCAATGGTGCGGATCTGTACTTCCACATCCAGGTCTTTGCGCTGCGCGGCGAAATAAACCGGTACTTTTATAATTAAATGCAGGCTGCGGTAGCCGTTCGGCTTGGGGGAAGCGATATAATCCTTTTTTGCGACAAGCAGTATGTCGTCTTGGCGCAGCAGCGCGTCCGCGATGGTGTAAATATCGTCGATGTAGGAGCAGATAATGCGTACCCCGGCGACGTCATGGATATATGTTTCGATGTTGCGGATGGTAAAGGGCAGGTTTTGCCTCGCCAGTTTTTCGGTAATGCTGGAAGTCCGTTTGAGCCTGGTATTGATGGAACTGATCGGGTTGCGCTGGTAGCGTGTGTTAAATTCGGTATTTAAAACGTCAAATTTTGTTTTGATTTCTTTGATTGCGCAGCTGTACATCATCATCAGTTCCTTATATTCAATCACCGCGCCCATCAATTTTTTCGTCCGGTCGAACATCAGGTCGGCAGCTGCGTCCGATAGTGTGTTTAGCCCGGCAGGGAGGTCGGTTTCGATCGCTTCTTGCAGCAGCTGGTTAATGTTGTCGTTGTCCGTTTCTGATAAGCCGGAATCCATAGGTTCGTTATATTCAGTCATATCTGTAGTTCTCCTGAGAAATAAATAATCTAAAAACAATTTTTTAATTATAATACTTAAATGTGTTGGAAGTGTATGTAAAATGTTGCTGATTTGTGAATTTTTCCATAAATGCAGCAGTAGTTTTTTTAAATTCACTGTCTGATTTCGACATTCCCAGGCGTTATATTAATATAGGATACATCGATGTGATCTTTATAATTTTATATCCGGGCAAGGAGCAGCAGATAAATGATGGACCGAATCAGACGGATCGCAGATGGCGATATGGAAGCATTGACAGCGTTGTACGAAACGTATAAAGTACCGGTATTCCGGCTGGCATTCTCCATGACAAAAAATAGAGACTTGGCGGAAGATATCACCCAGGACACTTTTCTTAGAATTCAGGAAAAAGCGGGGACGTACCGCCGCCATACAGGCGAGGCGGCGTGGATTTATACGATTGCGCGCAACCTGGTGTATGACGCGGCACGCAAGGGAAGGCGGGAACCTTTGGGGGATGGGGGTATGCCGTTAGAACTGCCCTCTGCGGAAGGGAATCCGGAAAGCAGCGTTTTTGTGTTTTTGGATTTGATTGGCAGCCTTTCTAACCAGGATGCGGAAGTCGTTAGCCTGCGGATTCTGGCAGGCTTGTCCTTTAAAGAGATCGGCAGGGTTATGCACGCATCCGCGGGCGCGTGCAACAAACGCTATACCCGTGCGTTAGAAAAACTGCGCAAAGAAGTCGAATTATAATAAGGTAAGGAAACCGCTTTTTGTATAGCCAAAAAAGGCATGCGCATAGGCGAAGGATGGAGGGATATTTTATATGGAAGGAAAATTTAAACATGGGCGCGCAGGGGATCGTTTGGGCAGTGTCAGCCAGGAACACATCTTACGGGAAATGGAAGACATTTTAAAACAGGCGGCGGAAAAACTCCCGGAGCCGAAACGGGGAATGCCGGTATTGCCAGGACCGGCAAAGCAGGAAATACAAGCCCGTCCGCGGCGTGCGGCGTGGCGTATGGCGGCAGCGTTATTTGCGGCCGTATTGCTAGGCGGCAGCACGGCTGTTGCGGCAAGCCCAGATTTGCGCCACGCTGTTATCCAGTTTTTTAGCGGCGGGGCGAAAGAGAAAATCCCGTATGAAGAGCTGGCTGGGAAGGTAGATGGGCCAGATGCAGGCGGCAGCGCGCCAAATAACGGCGGCGTACGGATCACAGCCGGGGATGTCACAGTGCTGCAAAACCAGGTTTTGGATGAACATTTTACCGCGTCTTATTTATCCAGTACAAAGTACCTCGACAGCATAAAAGCGCCGTCAGGAAGAGAACTGTTCTACACATTAGATGGCAAACGCCAGAAACGGACTTATTATGAACTTTCTAACGGGGAGCTGGAAGTGTTTACGCCAAAGGAGCATAGCCGAAGAGGCAGTATTGTTCTGGAAAAACTGCCCGGGATTATGTATGCGGGCGGGCCGTTGGCTGGCAGCGCTTTGGATGCCGGGGCATTTCGGGGCATTGCGCTGGATTTTCGTGTGGACTGGCAGCAGGTCGGGGAGGATATTCTGGTTTTGGACAAGGATATCCAGCGGATTGTAATTGAGGCCGGGACAGCGGAGGATACACTGGAAGGGAGCTTTTTTGCCGTGGGGCTTGCGGGGGAGGCCGAATGGGTAGAAGTATTTTTGCAGGTGGACGCGCAGGCTACCGGGTACCAGTACCCGTTTTTATTCAACCTGCAAACGGGGCAGGTGCGGGATTTGCTGGCAGGCGTTGATTTATCCGCGTATCCTTGTATTATCGATCTGGCGTTTTCAGGCGATCTGAAGTCCATTTCCGCGAAAGCTGGGCAAAACCAGGAAGCGCTGCGCCCAATTACGATAGAGCTTGCAACAGGGAAAATTACAGAAGAGCATATGCCGGACGTGCCGGTAGAAGGCAGCTACATGTCTTTTGCGACAGGTGCGCATACGGTTTTTTACGCGATGGGGGAGCAGGAGCGTATGGACGGCTTCTTATATGATGAAAAAAAGGGTACGACCAAAAGGCTTTTTCATAACGCCGCATGGGGCTATATGTGGGAGGATGGCTTTGCGGATACGTATGTCAGATTGATTGGCGGGAATTATGCCGCTGTTTACAAAGAGCCGGAAAATGAAGTCTATCTGCTAAACCTTGCGGATGGGGAAAAGCAGCTTTTGCAAGGGATTCCGGCAAGCCGCGATATTAGCTTTTTTTGGAATCCCCAGTGGAGCATGCTTTCCATCGCTGATGATACAGAGGCGGGGACGTCCAGGCTTGCATTTTTTATCCCCGGTACAAAACACGCCTGGTATTTTGACCGGGAGCTTGCGGATGGTGTGCAGGAGGTTTCCGCCTGCTGGTATAGCGAGCGGGCGTATATCATCCAGGCAGAATCGGAAAAAGAAGGGATGTATTATTTATATTTATATAAGTATACGCCATAGGGAAAGTGCGTGCCTATGTATTTATATTCACGAGCGATGAAGTCTGCCATATAGCTTGAGACAACAACGCTCGTGAGTCGGCGTTCATTGGTAGAATTTACTGCACATCAGTATAGATAAATAAGTATACGCCATAGAAAAAGCATGTGACGTATATATAACGGCGATATCATGGAAATGGGCTGTAAAAGGACGCCTATTTCAAATGGTATCGCCGTTACTTTTCACGGGGTGGGGATATGCAGAATATACGATAAAAAGAAAAATAATAGGTTG
>CASUON010000277.1 GCA_949457475.1 uncultured Lachnospiraceae bacterium | reverse complement strand
GGATCTTAGGCCCCTGCTTCACTCTTCTACGAAATGGATCCGTTTCAAGCGTATTTATACATCCCCTTCTACAAACGATGGCCGCTCCTTCACTCTTGCACAGCCGCGTGATGGAGCAGGTAATCGACCCATATCGGGTAATATTCCGGTTTTATATGCAGCCCGTCCGCAGAAAAATAAGTATTCAGGTTGCCGTTTGCATCCGTATACAAATCTTCTACTTTCAAATAAAAAATACTGCTCTTGCCCGCCAGCTGGGCGGACGCTTCATTCCGAAGCTTTAAGTTTTCGTTATTCAGCGCGCCGCCGGAAAAATCCTGCACATAATACCCCATCGGAATGTTTCCTTGAATATAAACAATCGCGTCCGGCTGCGTATGCTGCACAATATCTAAAATTTCGCGGTATTTCTCCATAAACCATTCCACGTCCCCGCCGGACATATCATTAATCCCTACCATAAGGTAGACTTTTGCAAAAGAATGCCTGCTTAACGCTTCTTCCAGCGTCAGCATCGTCCCGTCTTCCGAAATAAAACGCTGCGACAAAACTCCCTGGATTCCAATACCAACCTTTGCGTAATATGTCGCATCCGGCAGCAGGCCGCTGTCCATCAGGCCTACCGTCCTAGAATCCCCGATAAATACAGCGTCTGAGAAATATCTTTTTGAAACTCTGCAAAAGGTATGTTTTTTCTGGGCGTCCTCTTTTTGTTGGTTGTTCTTGCCGGCTCCCTTTTCCTGATTTTTGTCTGCTTTTTCTTTTTGTTTTTCGGCTGTTTTTCCTGCTTTGCCGCCACTCTTTTGGCTGCCGCCGGCAGTTTGTCCCCCCGCCGCACTCTTTTGAACCCCACCGGCAGTTTGTGCCTCCGCCGTACTCTTTTGGACGTTGCTGGCATCCCGTCCAGTTTTTTCCTGCCCCCGGCCGGCCAGTGTACCGCCTGTCTGCGCGCTGGCCATTGGCTGCGGGCCTGCGTCCCGCCCATTATTTTTCCCTAAGGCATCAGATCGCAGCACCGTACTTTTTGCACTCATTTTATCTGTATTGATTTTATCCGAACCGCTGCCACCCATATAGTAATGATCCATCGCAAATAAAATTGCCGCTGTCAATCCGCATGTAATAAATGTCAACAGCAGCGTTTTTCCTATAACCTTCACTTCGCCACCTTCTTTTCCATTTTTTTGAAACACGCTTCAATTATGCAGTTTTGCCGTACCAAAAGCAACAAGGCGCTTTCCCTGCCAGATTGGGTATAATATAGCATATTCTGGCTGATAAATAAAGAAGCCCTACGGATTTAAATGAATAAGTATTGTTTTATCGATCGATTATCGGCTACTTCGCCGTATTTCGCGCGACCTTGCAGAAAAAATTTCCATCATCCCGCGCCCGCCTTTTCGAAACTTTTTGTTATGCCAAATGCCTCAAGCAATCGAAATATCTGATCTTAAAAAGCCAGACTGCCTGCCCCATTTGTCCGGGCAGGCAATCTGGCTTTTCTTTTATTTGTTGTACGTAATTGATCTATCAGCGCCTTATGGTCCATCTGTTTCACATACTTTATTGGTCAGCGCCTTATGGTCCGTTTACTGTACGTACTTTATTAGTCAGCGTCTTATCAACCGTAACCTCATGGTCTACATAGATTCTGTCGCCAGTGGCAATTGTCACTATAGATTGTACTTTCACTTTGTCGATATGAAGCTGTTCGCCGCTTTCTACTAATATCGCGCTACCGGTCAGTTTTGTCCCGACCGCGGTGCAGTCCAAGATTGTGCTGTTTGGTATTTCAATACATTCTTTTACCATATCCAGCGCGTTTGTGACCGTATTCGTGGTTACCAGGCTGCGGATATTGTATTCTGGCAGGTTCTGCCCGTCTGTAATTGTTATATTTAAATTTTCTGTCTTTATATTGTATGACGAATCCATATAAGACAGCGAAACGTTGTACACGCCGGTCTCCGCTTTCGCACAGGTGCCGATCTCTGTTTTATTCGCGGCTGGATAGAGCGTAAGCGGCGTTAACACCAGTTCTTTCGACCCCGGCAAATATATAACATTCGCCGCGCTTGTCACCAGGTCGCTGCCATAGTATAGGTTGTTTTTGCGTATCGAAGCGCTTGTGAAATTTTTATAATCGTAGAAAACCCCTCCGCGGTATTCGCACAGCCGTATCTTTAAGGAACGGTTGCCTACAGTATTGGAATCTACGGATAAATCCATCGTATCCTGGCTCGCCTCGACCTTGTACGTCACAGCGCCGTTATAATTTGGTGCGGATACGTTGACGGAAAACCGCTGGCTTGCCGTACTTCCATTCATCGTAACGGTTAAGACAAACTCATATACGCCTGTGGAGGCCCCTTGCGCCCGAATTATGACGTTATGGTTTTCCGGGTCATAATTTGCAAGCACCCTTTGCGTGCCCCCTGAGATCGTCGCTACTTCGTTCACCAGTTCATAATTTTTACCATACTGGTCAAGCGCCTTTACCGAAACCTCTTTCTGGTAATCCTGCAAATACGTATTGGACATCTGGATAGTAGTCTCTTTCATTTGCACCTGCGCCATATAGCGGGCGGCCGTTACTGTTACCGGGTAGGTAAAGGTCAAGGCATCCGTCCCCTGCTTTACCGTTACTACGATGGATACCGTGCCTGTTTTGATCGGCGTAATTTTTCCGTTTGGGCTGATAATCAAGCTTTCCGGATTGGTCGATTCATAAGTCACGCTGTCGTATGTAATTACGTCCTCATCTTCATCCAGCCCCTGGAAATGTGCGTACATCTTACTGCCGATCGCGATCGAACGCACATCGTCTTCTTTATAGGACGGCTCCTGTTCGCTGGCGGTAATGGTAAAGTGCGCAAGCGCTGGCTCTTCCGCTTTTTGCGGTACGCAGATGATCGTCTTGGAATCCGTTAGATGGATGGTGCCGTCTTTTGACGTATAATTTAGCTCAACCGTTGCGATATTGCCGACCGCGGTCATGTAAAGCCGCTTTGTCTGCGGGTCCAAATAGCCGTTATTTACATTTCCAGAATACGCCATCGTACCGTTTGGCGCTTCGATCGCCGTCACGTCAATACCGTTTGCGTCCAGCAGCACATACTTGATCGTTGTAAACTTTTCTACTTGGGCGGACGACGTTGTAATCGACAGCGCTACCGGCTTGCCGACGCTCGCCGTAAACTCCCGTTCGCTGCCTGCGCAAGAAACGGTATAATTGCGCATATTCGCAAAATCAGACGCGGTTGTAATATACACCGTCCTAGCGTCCTCCAGGAAACGGATGCGTTTAATCAGCATCGAAGAACCCCCGGACGTTATGGAAAAATCCGTTTCTTTATAGCGCGACGCCACTTCAGTATTGAACGTTACCTGAATCCCGTTTACCGCCCGCTGCGAAACGGACTCGATAAAGCAGCCTACGACTGCCTGTACGGAATTCGTACAAAGAGTTTTATCCGCAGGCGCGTTTTTCGCATACGCGGTAATATTATAGGTGCCCTCTTTCGTCGGCGTCCATTCCCCTTCCGGCGAAATCTCCGCGGAATAATCCGCACCCGCCGTATCGGTCACCTGCCAGTAAATCTTGCTGGTCGTATTTAAAGGAAGCACTTCCGCGCGGAACTGGTAGCTTCGGCCTGCCGTAATCTGCTTTAAATTTTCGACTTCCGACGTATTTACCGTAATGTTCGTCGCCTCGCTGCGCAGCTTCGCGGTAAACGAAAGCTGTTTTACCAGCTTGTTCTGCGCGGTGTACACTTTAATCTCGACCGTGGCTTTTGGCACTGACGCAAACGCCGTCTGCCCGTGGCTGCTGACCGTCAGTTTATTGACTGCCGTCTTGCCTTCGGCGGTCGTCTTTGCCGCCTGGAACGAAGCGTATTCTTTTCCGCTGCCGCTGACGGCCCATTTTAATATATAGCCTTTTTTGACATTTTTTACTTTAATATCATAGGCTCCCTGGCTTGCCCGGTTTTCATAAAAATACTTATATTCTTTTTTTACCGCCGGCTCATCGGCTGCCTGCACTTTCGCCGGCACGCACAAGAATACAGCCAAAACAGCCAGTACATATAAAAGTTTTCTGCTGATCTGCTTATACATAGTACCTCCTTACGTTTTCACTTATTTTACCATGCCAAAAACATTCTTACAAGCCCGCACTGCAACCAAATTCCGATACCATAAAAAACTGGTTGCTTTTCATGGGATGGGGATATCCCTTAATTGTGTACCCGGACGCTGAAACCAGGCCGCAAGCCCTCCCTGATGTTCCAGCTTCGGGATGTAAGAAATTCTAAGCATCCTGCGTAAAGGTATCCATACCGGA
>CASUON010000276.1 GCA_949457475.1 uncultured Lachnospiraceae bacterium | reverse complement strand
CTCCGCGAAATGGGGAGTGCAGATTGCGGGAATGATTTTTCAAACACGCTCTAGTTAAGGCTAATAAATTCCGGCGTGATCTTGAGCGTCATATGGACGGGGCCTTCGAATTCGCCGGTCAGGCTGACGTCGTAAACCTGCTCAGATTCTACGGCTTCTCCCATGGCGCCAGCCGGATCGGATGCATAGGTTTTGGCTGCAGAATCCGTTATTTGCACGTCGCTTTCTTCCTGTGGGTTGATTTTTACTTGCATCCCGTAATGGTTTTTTAAAAAATCACGCAAGACTTTAAGCAGTGTTTCGGTAGGCCAATAGCTGGTTGTTATATTTTGCGGGTTATTCCATAAAAAGATGCCTACGATTTTACCGCTTTTATCATCAATGCGAAATTCTGACAAATAGCCGTATTCGGAGTACAGGTGGCAGCGCCAAATGGCGGCGGAAATAATATCCGTGGAACTGGACGTATCTGCGGCATCCGATTCTTCGGGGGATGGGGGGGCTGGTATTTGCCCGGAGGCGGCCTGGCCGTCAAAGATGTCCCCGCCGTTTTGCGCAAGGCTGTTATCGTACGTATTTGAGATAGCAAGGTTTAAAAGAGCGCTGCAGTTCATGATGCTGTCTTTTGCATCTAAAAATACAATATCTTGTTTCTGGCCGTATTGGTTGAGCCTAGTAAACGCGTCGGACGTGATTTTGCAGATTTCATCCGAAGTGTGCGTGCCGCCGTTGGAAGGGTATTCTACGGTATAAAACTTGTTGGAAAGCAGGGTCAACGTATCAAACAGGCTATAGCTGTAGGCAAACGCTACCGGTTCAATCTCGGTATGTTCTACTTTTGCAAACAGCTGCTGGTCTTCATAGCGGAATAAAGCGGCAGGCAGGAAGAAAATGGCAGTTATGACTGCGGTTGTCAAAATCAGGTAAAAGCAGGTTGTGATTATTTTTTTCATGTACGGCCTCCGTTTAAGGTTACGGTCACAGTTGTGCCGTGTGTTTCTTCGCTTTCAAAAAAGAGCGCCCCATGGTGCAGTTCTGCGATTTTTTGGCAGAGCGTAAGCCCTAGGCCTGCCCCGCCCTGCGCCCTGGAACGGGCTTTGTCTACACGGTAGAAGGCTTCTGTTATATGTGTCAGCGCCTCGGCGGGGATGCCTCTGCCGTTGTCGGCTACGGTGACGTGGCAGCCTTCCTCGGACATTGTGCAGCCAATTTGGATGCACCCGCCTTCTGGCAGCGCTTTTCTAGCATTTTCGACCAGGTTGACCAGCAGCGAGCCAAAAAGGTCGGTATCCAAACGGCAGTAACCGGTTTCGCATTCGTATTCCAATCCGATGTGTTCCAGGGCAAGCCGCGGCTTTAAGTGGTTGGCGAAATTTTCAATGATATCTGCCGGGCAGGCTTCTGTAAACGTGATATTTCCATGTTCCGATACAAAGATATCCAGTAGTTTTAAGGACAAATGCTCCAGGCGTTTTCCCTCGGAGAAGATATAGTTTGCCGCATCTGTCTGGTCTTCGCCGGACAAAGCCTGGCTCCTTAGCAGGTCGGCGTATCCGATAATGGAAGTCATCGGCGTTTTTAATTCATGCGTGAAATTTTCAATAAACAGGTTTTGCTTGTCCATCGTCCCGTGCAGCTCTTCGATGCTGCTTTTTAAGTGGTCGGCCATCCGGTCGAAATCTTTGGAAACAGCGCCGATCTCGTCATTGCTATGGATATTGCTGCGGTAGTCATAATTTCCATTGGCGATTTCCCTGGATACCCGGGATAAGCGCGCCAGCGGCCGCGTTAGGAAATAGGACAGGATATAGGAAAAGAAGCCGCACCCTGCCAACAGTACGAGGAAAATCTGGCGGTACGTATACTGCTGCTGCAGGCGCGCTTCGTAAATCGAAGAAATATCGTACGCGATATCCAGCAGAAAGATCGTCTTGCCGACAAAAAAGGAGCCGGAGAGCTGGAGGTAGTAGGTCGTATCCGATACCGAAAAGATCGTGCTCGCTAAATGCGTATTGTCAATCTGGCTGCTTAGATCGATGAAATAGGGGACAGCCGTACCCTGGGAATACAAAGTATCCGTATTTGCGTGGAGCTGCAGCGCCGCCCAAAACGTGCCGCGGGAAGACAGCTGTTCCAAAATTTTGGAAATATCGTTTTTTTCCGACAGCTGCTCCAAGTTGTTGACGACCTGGAGGGTATTTAAGATCATGCGGTACGATTCCTGCGCGGACTGCTTTTCTTGGTTCAGCGAATTTTGAAAGGAGATCGATATTAACGCGCTGCTGCCGGCGCCAAAGCAAAGCGCCATCAGAATAATCATACAACAAGTTACCTTAAAGCGGAATTTCATGTCTTGTCCTCCCCGGTGTGCCGGCCGGCGGAATCATTTATTTCGAGGCGGTATCCGACTTTGCTGACCGCTTGGAGTTCTTTGTCCAGGCGGGTTTTTTTGCGCAGCCGCTGGATATGCAAATCTACGGTTTTGCTGCCATAGACAAATTCCTTTCCCCAGATACGCTCGTAGATCGTTTCGCGGTATAGGGCGGTATTGGGGTTTTGCGCAAACAGCAAAAGCAGTTCGTATTCTTTTGGCGTCAGGGGGATTTCTGTACCTGCGCGCGTAACCTTCCTGGATTTTGTGTCGATGACCAGCCCGGCGATCGTAAAGGTTTCCAGCGTTTTATTGTAGCGCCTAAGCACGACGTCCACCCGCGCAAGCAGTTCGACGACTTCAAACGGCTTTACGATGTAGTCTTCGGCCCCCATGCGCAGCCCTTTTACTTTGTCATGTACGGAGTTTTTTGCCGTAATAAAAATGACCGGGATTCCAAGCGGGCGTATATATTCCATTAATTCAAAGCCGTCTATATTTGGCAGCATGATGTCCAAAAGGATTAGGTCATAGCAGTTTGCTTCGATCATATCGGCCGCCTGCCCACCGTCGTAGGCGCAGTCGCAGTGGTAGCCGGCATTTTTCAGGCTTAGCCGTATCAGGTTGGAAATGGGTTTTTCATCTTCGACAATTAATATATGGATCAAGGCAGGACCTCCGTTCGTATTTGATACCTGTGCAGGCGGACATGTTGAAAAATGCTTTCTACGTTACATTATAAGATTTTGGCATCAAAATGGCAAATGCATGGCATCATACGTATGGTGGGCCGCCGCGGTGCGTATCCGAAGCAGCGCGGGCCGCACGGAGCCGATAAGGTAATCCGAAAGGCACGGCAGGCCGGCGTAATAGCGCTGCAAAAATCTGGCGAACGCCTGTTCTGTCCGTTTACAGATATCATCCAGTGGCTCTTGCAGGATAGAGGAATGGATACGCATGTAATCGTCCGGGTGGAAAGCGGCCCCGGTAAACGGCTTGTCGATCAACAAGTGCCCAACGACGGAAAGAAGCAGTATTTCGCATATATTTTCGACCATGCCGCGGTAGGACGGATGGTAGGCGGCCAGCCTGCTTTCGACATAGCCGGCCGGAAAGTTTTTTAAAAACAGCTGCTCGAAACGGATGCAGGAAAGGTATGCATAAATCCGGTCGACGCCGGACATCGCGCTAAGGTCTGTCAAAACCGGGTAATCAAGCGTGAGGATGGTCTCCTGCGGGTTGAATGGTATATCATACCATTTGAAAAATTCCGGGATGCCTTTGGTAAGCGTGTCGTCCAGGCAGCAGACGCCGTAAGACTGGAAATTTTGCATCAGGTCGTTGTACATAATAAGCGCCTGCTTTGTCTTTTGTTCTACACAGGCGACGCCCGCTTCATATGCCTGCTGCGCGGATTGTTTTTGCGCGGTTGCGGTTACGTTATATAGTGGTGCGTTGGCGCGTGCGTGGTGTGCGCAGCCATCGCATGGATCAGCCGGCGCGTCGGCGCGCGGGCATTGAGATACGCATGTGTGAGGGTATAGCGCTGTGTCTGGCTGTACGGTTTCACGGATGCAGTATAATACCGCGCCCATTAGCTGTTCCGCCTTTTCATAAGTTATGGACGTGCTTTGGAAAGAAGTATATTTTTCCGATAACCTAGCGACGATGGGAAGCAATTCTTCCAGGGAGTAGCCAAAAGGATGGGCGGGGCCGTAGTCAGACTTGTCGGTTTTAGGAATCTGTATTTCTTTTGCTGGATCATCCATTTTTATTTCCTCCGGTATTATTTGAGCAATTATTTGTTAGATAAAAATACAATAATATTTTAATAATATGAATTATTAATAATAAATTAAGTAAATAAACATAATATTAAATTTTGATAAAATAGTAATAAAAGTAAGCGTATGAATATTATTATATTTATATTATATAAAATTAGAGGTATAATAATATGTATGAAAATATATAATAT
>CASUON010000275.1 GCA_949457475.1 uncultured Lachnospiraceae bacterium | reverse complement strand
CCTTATCCGGGAACCAAATGCAGCGGGAGATGGCGGCTATTACCAATCCGGATGATAGAACCGGAACGCTTGCGGACGCCTTTACAGGGGCGGATATTTTTATCGGCGTTTCCGCGCCTGGCATCGTATCCCCGCAGATGGTCGCTACCATGAACCAGGACGCGATCCTTTTTGCGATGGCCAACCCTGTGCCTGAGATCATGCCTGACCAGGCAAAGGCCGCAGGCGCCAGGATTATCGGCACCGGACGCAGCGATTTCCCGAACCAGGTCAATAACGTGGTCGCATTCCCCGGCATTTTCAAAGGCGCTCTGGAAGGCCGCGCTAAGCAGATAACAGAGGAAATGAAGCTGGCTGCCGCAAACGCCATCGCAGGTCTTGTCTCTGACAGCCAGCTCTGCGATGAATTTATCCTGCCAGAACCGTTCGACCCGCGCGTGGCGCAGGCGGTCAGTGAAGCTGTCAAATCCTGCATCTAGGCACGGTTTCCTCCCTTGGCCGCCGGGCAGGAACGCACTTATGTGGAACGCCTGCGCGCCGCCACTGTTCTCTGCGCAGCTCGCCCTCAGCCGCTACGCAGGAACGCGCCTATGCGGAACGCCTGCGCGCTGCCACTGTTCTCTGCGCAGCTCGCCGATATCGGAAAAAAATTCTGTAAAAATCGGGGATATGCTGCGGCATATCCCCGTTCCCATTTCCGACTTTCCTTTTTTCAAAACCTCCAAATTCAAAACCACCAAATTTAAAACTTCCAATAAACCGCACCATATGGCCCTGCATACGGCGGCAGCCGGAAGGATTTTACAGGCAACTTAAAAATCTTCTGCAACCGTTTTTGCCGTTCTTTTAAACGCCTACTACCATCCGTTCCAGCCTTGCCCCCATCCGGCTTAATATTTCATTTGTAATCGTACCGGACTGCTCCGCCAGGTCGCACGCAGAAATCTGCCGCTCCCCGGAATACCCGATCAGTACCGCGACATCGCCCGCGCGCACTTTTCCAACGCTGCTAATGTCAACAAGCGTCTGGTCCATACAGATGCGCCCGATGATCGGCGCTGCCTGCCCATGGAGCAGCACATGGCCGACCCCCTGTGAAAGCGCACGCGGCAGGCCGTCGGCATAGCCGATAGCCAGCACCGCGATTTTCATATCCTTCTTTGCCGTAAACTGCAGCCCATATCCCGCAGACTCCCCCTGGTAGAGCGTCTTGACGGTAGCAACCCTGGCTTTCAGCGACAGAACTGGCTGCAGCCCGTCCCACTTTTCCGTATCTTCCTTTGTACTGAGCACCCCGTACAATGCGATCCCAACCCTTGCGTAATCTCCGGCAAGGTCTGGGTAATTCAGCACGCCATAGCTAGCCTGTAGGTGCACCTTTGGGCACGGGAGCCCCTGCGCCTTCAAGGCGTCGACCAGTTGATAGAGCGCCCCTGCCTGCGTCTTTGTATACTGCTTGTCGCGCCGCCCGTCTGTGTCCGATACGCACAAATGCGTATAAACGCCGTCCACGACTAGATTTTTCATCCGGTAGACGGCAGCGATCTGATCCAGGTTTTCGCTGCGCTCCCCCAGCCGGTGCATCCCGGTATCTACCCCGATATGCACATGGATTTTCCTGCCAAAATGGTTCAGCTGCACAGCGTAATGGTGGTCGATCACAGTCTGTATCAGATGGTACCGGCATAGCAGGCCAAACTGCTGCGGGTGGGTATAGCCCAACACAAGGATTTCGCCTTTCACCCCTTTTTTGCGAAGCATAGCCCCTTCCTCCACGCTGGCGACGCAAAAAGCGTCCACATCCAGCTTTTGCAGTTCGCGCGCCATCAGTAAAGCGCCGTGTCCATAAGCGTCCGCTTTGACAGCCGGCATCAGTTTACAAGACGGCGGGAGCAGAGAACGCAGCAGCCCCACATTTGCAGCCAGCGCCCCTCGGTCTAATTCGATCCATGCGCGCCCGCGGCGGAAGGGCTCTTGTTTCCACGCGTTTAACACAACCGCTATTACAAATGCGACAGGCAGGGAAATCGCCAGCACCGCCAGGTAATGCACAAGGCTGTTTTCTACAAGGAGCGACTCCGCCTTTACCACTTTTGCCGCCCCGCGCACAACGACGATAATAGCCGGGTGTAAAATATAAACCCAGGTGGACGCCGTACGCAAAAGCCTCGCTAACACCTGCGTATTCCTGCGCCGTTTCTGTTTCTTGCCGGATACCAGCATGCCACAGGCAAGCAGCGCCTCATACAAAAAATACATGACCGGCAGCAGCGCGACATACATGCTGTCATGGCGCTGCAGCTTAAAATGGCGCAGCAAAAACGCCTCTTCGGTCATTGCCAGAAACGAAAGCAGCAGGATAAGGGACAAAAGCCGCACATTGCCGTTTGCAAACCGCTTCGGACGCCCAGCGATCCATGCGCCCAGCAGCAAAAAGACCGGGGCCAAAAACACGCCGTTGCGCGTATAGGAGCAGATCTGGAACAAAATCCCATAAAAGTCCGCTACTACCGGCACTTCTTCCACAAGCCCGTAATAACTGTCGCCAAACAGCCCGACCACATAGAGCGCGCCTGCCGCCGCAAGCATCTGGGGCATCCGCATAAACTGCCCCATGCCATACACGAGCAGCACGCCGATGATACACGCCGGAAAATACCATAAATGATAAAATGTCCCGTCGAAAACCAGCATGCGCACACACTCCCATACGCCCAGCTTCTCATACTGCCCGGCATAAATGCCGACCGGCAGATAGATCAATATCGCAATGCCATAAAGCAGCGCAATTTTTTTGACATACTGCAAAACATCGTAAAACTGCTTTTTCGTCGACAAAAACCCCGCCACCGCAAACTGGCCGGTCACCATAAAAAAGAACGGAACCGCAATCCTGCCCAATATCCGCGTAAAAAAGAAATCCGCGGATTCGCTGTATGATAAAAGCGGCGACGTATGGATCGCTACGACTAAAACGGCCGCAAACACCCGGAACTTATCCAGGATGGCATAGCTTTGTTTTTCACGCATCATGCATTCACCGCCAGCTGTATAATGCGGTCCAAAATTTCTGAAAATGGATGCCCGGCCGCTTTCATCATGCCCGGATAGCGGCTGTGCTCTGTAAATCCTGGGATTGTATTTACTTCATTAAATACGACTCTGCCCTGCGGCGTCAAAAACAGATCCACCCTTGCAAACCCGCTGCAACCAAGCGCGCGGTAAATCGTTTTGGCCGCCTGCTTGATTTCGTCTGCTTTCTCCTGGCTAATCCGGGCAGGCACATGGATCGCCGACGTCTTCAACGTATATTTTTCCGTAAAATCGAAAAACCCGCCGGATAATTCAATCTCGTCTACTTCACCGACGATCAGTTCCCCGTCCCCAAGTATCGCGCATCCGACTTCAAACCCGTCTATAGCTTCTTCTATAATAACCTGGTCGTCATGCGTAAACGCATAGGTGACGGCGTTTTGCAAATGTTCCGGCGACGCCACCTTCGTAATCCCGTAAGAAGAGCCTGCCTTTACCGGCTTTACAAAAACCGGATAGCCGACCTGCGCGGCAAAATAGTCCGCCTGCAACCGGTCGCTGCCTTTGTCCAAAACGAGCGCCTGCGGGACGCTAACGCCCGCAAGCTGCGCCAGCTTATGCGCGCGGTCTTTGTCCATGCACAGCGCGGAGGCCAAAACGCCGCAGCCTGCGAGCGGTATCCCCGCAAGCGCAACCGCACCCTGCACCGTGCCGTCTTCCCCGTTTTTCCCATGCAGCACCGGAAACGCGACGTCGATCGGAATTTCATCGATGCGTGCTGTAGGCGCGCCTGCTTTATCCACGTGCACTGCTGCCGTAGACGCGCCCGTTTTATCCGCGTGCACTGCTGCCGTAGACGTATTGCCTGTTTGAAGCAGCAGCAGGTTGTGCGCGCTGCGGTTTGGCGAAAGCGCCGCCGGGATACAGACCTCCCCGCGTTGCCAGTTGTCCGCTTGTATATCGGAAATGTCGCCTGTATAATAATACCAGTCGCCTTCTTTTGTAATGCCAACCGGAATGACCTGGTAGCGCTCCGCATCCAGGTTTTTTATTACCGCACTGGCGGATTCGAGAGATACGCTATATTCCGAAGAACAACCTCCAAAAAATACCGCAACATTTAATTTTTTCATGATCTTTGTCCTTTCCTGCATGATACGTTCCTGCATAAATCATTCCTTGAATCATATGTTCCTGCATAAATCGTTCCTTGAATCATATGTTCCTGCATAAATCGTTCCTGCATCATATGTTCCTGTATAATAAGCTGCTTGTTATATAAGTATCCCGCAATCATTTTATAATTGCTTGGTCACTGTTTAAT
>CASUON010000274.1 GCA_949457475.1 uncultured Lachnospiraceae bacterium | reverse complement strand
AGTGCAGATTACGGGAATGATTTTTCAAACACGCTCTAGGGTACAAAATGTGAAGCGCATCTTATGGGAAGCAATTTTCAAACACGCTCTAGTACAATAGAATTGAAAGATGATAGGAACAAGGGGGGATGGGATATGAAAGGCAGGAAAAAGGGCTTGATTATGATTACTGTTGTAATGCTGGTATGCCAGATCGTGGTGCCAGTACTTACATATGCTGGTGTTGAGGAGCGTCAGCTATTGGATCAGATCATGCAGGAGATCAATCAGGAAAACGAAAAGCTGGATGCGGGCGCGGAGATTTTAGACCAGCTGCGCTATGATTATAAGCATGGCAAGGATCAATTGACCGATACGGATAAAGCTATGATGTGGAAACCATATAATGAGAAGAAAGTTAAGAAAAATATTTCGGTTTCTGAGGCAAGAAAAGAGGTGAAATGGCTGTTTCGCTTGTTGCGCAGCCAATATGGACTATATACGTATTATGGCAGCGACGCAAAGTTTGGAAAAGCGCAAAAGGCGGTATTAAAGGAAATTGGTACAACTGGCAGGATCACTGTGAAGAAATATCAAAAGCTGGTGCATAAGCAACTTGGATTTATAACAGACGCGCACTTGTCCATTGGAGGGGAGCCATTTGTAGCGGATGTTGGGCTGTTCGGCGATGAATCCGTCCGCTATATAAAAAAGGATGGGGATTTTTATCGGGAAGACAGCCCGCAAGACCGTATTCTGGCCATAAATGGCAGTCGTCCAGATCGCTATTTAAAGCGTGCGATTGATGAGAACGGGGCTTTGACCTGGTATCTGTATGCAATGCAGCCACAAAGCGAGAATCATGGCATACATGACATAAAAATAACCTTCCAGAGCGGAAAAAAGGAAACAGTTACTTTAAAACCTACGTTATATGCCCATAAAACGAACGTAGAGCGGATGTACGGCTACGATACTTATGACAACCTGGCATATGTAGAAATGAATATGGCATATATGGATGAATTTGGGATGGGTCAGGAACGCAAAACGTTTCTGGAAGATACGCAGGATATGAAAAAACATAAATACCTGGTATTTGACCTAAGGAATAACCCAGGCGGCGATGCATCCCTTGTAGACGAATGGTTTGCACAATATACGGGACAGCAGCTGCAGCCAAATTATAACACACTGCGTGTCCGGCCGGTTGAAGTGGGCAGTGCAGAAGAACTCAGGGAAATGGACGAATTTATGCAGCAATACGGCATGAAAAAAACCGGGAAATATTTTTATGAACAGCATCCGCAAAAACAATTCCTGGAAAACAAAGGCAAGCAGATTTTCGTACTTACGTCTAGGCAGACGTCATCCGCCGCGGAGGCTATGACAGATGCGTTCCGCAATTTGGAAAATGTGGTTACTATTGGAACCAATACAGGCGGCGTGTTTCTGAATATGGCAAATTACAATATGGCAATGCCTTATTCTGGTTTGTTTTTACAGTATGGGTCATGCCTGCAGTATTTTGATAAGGATTATTTTCAAGAATCTTATGGAATGGAACCGGATATTTATCTGACAGGACCGGATTTGGAACAACGTCTGAAAAAGTTTTTTATAAATTATGTGCTTGGGGATGTCTGAAACAAGATAGTAAAATAGCACCCTAAAAAACTCCTTCCACTTCCGATTCCTAAACTGGTAGTTTTCTATAACGGAGTAGAGGAAAAAGAAGAGGAAATTACCTTGACGTTAGGAGATGCTTTTAGAGAGGAAATAATGTACGGGATGGACGGCTGAGAAAGCGATGGATTCATTGAAAATTCCGAGTAACCAGCGTGAGGACTTTTTTGCGGGATTAGAGCGTATTTGAAAAAAGTATAAAAGCTTGCCCCATTTTTAGATTCATACGAAAGAAGATAGAGGCGGTTTTTTGTGCTAAGATTTGCATAAATGTTACGGTTCACAAATTAGGATAAATAAGGAGATCAACCATGGCAGATATCAGACCATTTTTTTGCATGCGGCCATGCAGGGAAAAAGCAGAAAGGATTGCAGCGCTTCCATATGATGTATATAGCAGGGAAGAGGCAAGGGCTGCAGTAGAAGGAAAACCGGATTCATTTTTGAATATAGACCGGCCGGAAACGCAGTTTCCGGAAGATATGGATATGTATGATAAGCAGGTATACCAAAAAGCCCATGACCTGTTATGGGAAAAGGCGGCGAATGGGGATTTTGTAAGGGATAAAAAAAGATGCTACTATATTTATGAGCTTACTATGGATGGCCGGACACAGACAGGGATCGTGGCGTGTGCTTCTATTGACGATTATCAAAACCAGGTGATTAAAAAGCATGAGAATACGCGCGCAGAGAAAGAGGCGGACCGCATCCGCCATGTGGACGCTTGTAATGCGCAGACCGGGCCAATCTTTTTAGCATACCGTTCGAATGAGGCTGTAAAACGGGTTGCGGCGCAGGCGATGGAAAAAGAGCCGCTGTATGATTTTACTGCTGACGATAAGGTGCGCCACAGGGTGTTTGTAGTCGATGCGGACGAACAGATACAATCGCTGCAGCAGGCGTTTGCCGCAATGCCGTCGGTGTATATTGCGGATGGCCATCACCGTGCGGCTTCGGCTGTAAAAGTAGGGTTAAAGCGCAGGCAGGCGCATCCGGATTATACAGGGGAAGAGGAATTTAATTACTTTTTGTCCGTGCTGTTTGCAGACGACCAGCTGATGATTATGGATTATAACCGTGTGGTAAAAGATTTAAACGGGCTTACGGAAGAAGCGTTCCTGGAAGAAGTTCGCTGCCGGTTTGATGTAAAAGAGGCGCCCCGCAGGGAACGGCCGGGGCAAAAAGGCAGCTTTTCGATGTATCTGGGCGGCAAGTGGTATCAGTGTACGGTTCCAGCTGCGGATATCCCGTCCGACCCAGTCGAAAGCCTGGACGTATCCCTGCTGCAAAACCTGCTGCTTTCCCCAGTGCTTGGCATCCAGGATCCAAAGACGGACGATAGGATTGATTTCGTAGGGGGGATCCGCGGGTTGGATGAACTGGAGCGGAGGGTGCAGGCAGACTGCAAAGTAGCTTTTGCGATGTACCCGACCGATATTTCGGAATTATTCGCGGTTGCGGACGCGGGGCGTTTAATGCCGCCAAAGTCAACCTGGTTTGAACCAAAGTTGCGTAGCGGCTTATTTATCCACGCGCTGGATGAGCCAAGAGAATCGGGCGCATTGGGCGAAGCCGGGGCACCGGGAGAACTAGGCGCACCAGACGCGCTGAGCGAAGCAGGAGAACCGGGCGCATCGGGCGAGCCTGGCGCACTGGACGGAGGTGGCACTAAGCGTTGATACAGATTTCCAACGCCGCTGATATGATATCAGAAGGGCTTGATAAACTGGAAAATCTGGAGGGGATTGAGAGCATTGAAAACCTGCAGAAGATCGATAAAAACCTGATTAAGCAGTATTTAAAAGAATATATCCCGGATATGCTCAATTTTGCCATTCAGATTGTGCTTGCCGCATTGCTGTATATAATAGGAAAACATCTAATCTCGTTTGCGCGCAAAGTCATCCGCAAGACGCTGGAACGCAGGGGCGCGGACCTTGGCGTGCGGCAGTTCCTGGATTCGATTATCAAATATTTCCTGTATATAGTGCTGTGGCTTATGATTTTGACGCTGTTTGGCATTACGACGGCGTCAGTCGTCGCAGTGCTTGGTTCCGCAGGGCTGACGCTGGGGCTTGCGCTGCAGGGCAGCTTAGAAAATTTTGCGGGCGGAGTATTAATTTTGCTGTTAAAGCCGTTTCATGTAGGCGATTATATTGTGTCTAGCGCCACCGGGTATGAGGGGACGGTACAGGAAATCACTACATTTTATACAAAGTTGACGACGATAGACAACCGGGTCATCCTGCTGCCCAACGGTTCGCTGGCAGGCAGCGCGATTGTCAACGCCACGCAGCAGCAGACAAGGCGTATCGATCTGACGGTCGGAATCTCCTATCATTCCGATTTGCGCAAGGCAAAGGAATTGCTTACCTGGATTGTCGCGAAAGAGGAGCGTGTGTTGGACGGGCAGCCAGTAGATATTTTTGTTTCGGAGTTAAAGGACAGTTGCGTGGAGCTTGGCTGCCGTTTTTGGGTAAAGGCGGAAGATTACTGGCAGACTAGATGGGATACCCTAGAAGAGGTGAAACTGACTTTTGACCAGTACGGGGTGGAAATCCCGTTCCCGCAAGTAGACGTAAATCTAAAAAAGGGCAGCTGAATCCAGAAGCAGCGGCCGGTAGCCAGTTACAGTTCAGCCCAGGACTTTGGATACTTTTCATGGGGTGGGGATATCCCTTAAAAATGAGAAATAATAGGTTGTTATC
>CASUON010000273.1 GCA_949457475.1 uncultured Lachnospiraceae bacterium | reverse complement strand
CGTTAGACGGAGCGATGGGAAATGGAGAGCGCATGCCGCAGCCAGGCGGAGCGATGGGGAACGGAGAGCGCATGCCGCAGCCAGGCGGAGCGATGGGGAACGGAACACCGATGCCGCCGTCAGGCGGAGCGATGGGGAACGGAACACCTATGCCGCCGTCAGGCGGAGCGATGGGAAATGGAGAGCGCATGCCGCAGCCAGGCGGAGCGATGGGGAACGGAGAGCGCATGCCGCAGCCAGGCGGAGCGATGGGGAACGGAACACCGATGCCGCCGTTAGACGGAGCGATGGAAAATGGAGAGCGCATGCCGCAGCCAGGCGGAGCGATGAGGAACGGAACACCGATGCCGCCGTCAGACGGAGCGATGGGGAACGGAACACCTATGCCGCCGTCAGACGGAGCGATGAGGAACGGAACACCGATGCCGTCGTTAGACGGAGCGATGGGAAATGGAGAGCGCATGCCGCAGCCAGGCGGAGCGATGGGAAATGGAGAGCGCATGCCGCAGCCAGGCGGAGTAACAGAAAATAAAAATAGTGTACCGCAGCCGGAAACCTGGACGGGGGATACGGGGGTGATAGCGCCTGGGCCGCAGCCGGAAACCTGGTATGGGAATGGGCCGGCGATGCAGATGCCCGATCAAGCGATGGGGAACTGGACTACTGAGCCGCAGCTGGCAAATTGGATGGAAAATGGAACCATCGCACTACAGCCGGATGATGCAAGGGAGAGAGGGGCAGCATGGCCGCAGCCGGAAACCTGGATGGAGCATAGAACCGTCACGCCACAACCGCAGGCTGGATACATGGCCCCGGACGATACCGGAAAGCCGGAGCCTTCGTGGATAGAAAACGGCCGGGAACCAGGATGCGGGGACGAAGCGGATGGGTACAGCAAACAAAGCAATATGCCCTGGCGCCAGGATATGGAAAATGAGAAGATAGAGCAATATTTAAAGAACAATCCAAGGAAATAGAAGGGGAGAAAGAGGCAATTGGGCAGTTATGAAATTTTTATTAATTTTTTGGGAAAGAAACGGTTGTTAGATTGACAAAAGATTCCTGTATTTATATAATGCATGACAAGGGAGAAAATAGAAAAGAAAACAGGAAACGGTTGCCGTTCGAGGGCGTGGCGCCCAAACAGCATGGAGGTGCATCTATTAAAACACTGTAGCGCTGGGACAGGGCAGGTATTTTAAAGGCTAACCGTACTCCTACTGGCAGAAGATATTATAAAAGGAATCATCGTAGGCCAGTGTTATCATATCAATTCTGCATGAATTTAGCTGCAAATTGTATGGTTTAAAAAATATAAAAAACAGGTAAAGGAGGACGGGGGGATTGCTAAAGAGCTTCAAGACGGAAATAAAACCGACTCTTGAACAGATACAAAAGATAAATAAAACAATCGGCACATGCAGGTTTGTTTATAATTTTTATCTTTCCCAATAATAAAGAACTTTATGAGGGGCAAAAGAAATTCATATGCGGCATGGATTTTTCAAAATGGCTGAACAACAGCTTTATCCCAGACAATCCTGACTACCAGTGGATGAAGGAGGTCAGCTCAAAATCAGTAAAACAAAGCATTATGAATGCTGAGCATGCATTTAAAAGATTTTTTAAACAGCAGGGCAGATTTCCAAAGTATAAGAAAAAGAACAAGTCAGATGTAAGGATGTACTTTGTCAAAACAGATGCCAAAACGGTAATTGCATGTGAACGGCATCGCATTAAGATCCCAACACTTGGATGGGTCAGGCTGAAAGAAAAAGGCTATATACCAACTTTAAAGCAAGGGTACGCGATAAAAAGCGGTACAGTTTCTCGTAAAGCGGGCAGGTACTATGTGTCTGTTCTGGTGGATGTCCCTGATACAGAAAAACCACAATTAAATGATTCTGGATTAGGGATGGATCTGGGAATAAAAGATTTTGTAGTCATCAGTAATGGCGTTAAAAAGAAAAACATAAATAAAACCCAGACAGTCAAAAAACTAGAAAAGAAATTAAAAAGGGAACAGCGTTGTCTATCGAGAAAATACGAAGACATAAAGAAACGCCGCAATAAAAAGAAAGGAGAAGCTACTCGGCAAAATATCCAGAAACAAGTCTTAAAGGTACAAAAACTTCACTACAGGATATATCCATCAAGCAAATTGTGCCATGGATGTGGGCGCATTAAGAAAAATTTGAAGCTTTCTGATAGGGAATATATTTGTGAATGTGGATATCGTGCAGACAGGGATTTCAATGCAAGCCTTAATTTGAGAGACGCTATCACTTACAAAATAGCAGAATCGAGCATTTGTAAGTATGTACCGATGGCTTAGTCGGGAATTTACGACTGTGAAGTGTACAAGGATCTGTAAGTAGCATCTGGTTTTGGACAGTGCGAAAGCATACACGATGAAGCAGTAAGAAAAGTTTGTGAAAACTTTCAATATCTCGATATAGGTATATTTGTCTATATTTTGAGTAGCAGGGACAAATGAATTTTATGAATAAACTGGAACGTAAATTTTCAAAATATGCGGTTCCCAATCTGACGATGTACCTGATCTTCGGATATGTAGTAGGATACATTTTGAGTATTTTTTCGCCGGGGATGCTTACTTTCTTGACGCTAGACCCCTATCAAGTACTGCATGGGCAGGTCTGGCGCCTAGTGACATGGGTGTTGATTCCGCCAGCTACACAGCATATTATTTTTTATGTCATTATGATGCTGTTTTATTACCAGCTTGGCATGAACTTGGAGCGTACATGGGGGACGTTTCGCTACAACGTATATATTTTTGGAGGAATCCTGTATACAGCAATTGGGGCGATTGTAACCTGGCTGATCATGTCGGCGGTCTATGGCAACGCGGAATATATGGGTGCTTATGTAGGCATACAGGTAAGCACGTATTATATATGCATGTCCATTTTCCTGGCGTTTGCCGCATGCTACCCGGATATGCAGGTATTGCTGTATTTTATTATTCCGATTAAAATGAAATGGTTGGCCTATGTGTACGGGGTACTGATGCTGATTGATTTTTTGCAGAGCAGATGGCCGGGGCGGATTATGCTGGTGATGTCGCTCTTAAACTTTGGAATCTTTTATCTATCAACCAAAGATTTCCGCAGATATTCGCCAAAGGAAGTGCACCGCAGGCAGGTGTACCGGCAGGCCGTGCAGCAGCCGCGTAATCCGGCGGCCGGCATTACAAAACATAAATGCGCGATCTGCGGCAGGACGGAATTGGATGACCCTTCGTTGGAATTTCGGTTTTGTTCAAAATGCGAAGGAAATTATGAGTACTGCCAAGATCATTTGTTTACACATCAGCATGTACGCCGGTAGCAAATGCATCCATTATGGGGTATTTATTTCTGAAAATGGAATTAATGATATCAATTTAGTGAAAAAGGGCCTAAAACCTGCGGGGGTGGAAGGCCTTTTTTTACATACAAAATATTTATAAAAATTTTACTGGAATACATCATGCTTTGTATGGTATAGTAAAATGTATGTCAGGCTTGCGGCAACCGTAGGGGTGCCGTTATGTAAGTATTATAATAAGGAAAGAAGATGTATAAAATGACAAAGATTGACATTATTTCAGGATTCCTAGGTGCAGGAAAGACAACGCTGATTAAAAAGCTGATCGAAGAAGCGTTCCAGGGGCAGAAAATTGTCCTGATTGAAAACGAGTTTGGGGAAGTAGGGATTGACGGCGGATTTTTAAAAGACGCGGGCATTGAAATTACAGAAATGAATTCCGGCTGTATTTGTTGTTCGTTAGTAGGGGATTTTGACAGAAATTTAAAAGAAGTATTAGATAAATTTCAGCCGGACCGTATTTTGATCGAGCCGTCCGGCGTAGGGAAACTGTCCGATGTTATGAAGTCTGTCATCGACCTGGAGAAAGAACGGGATGTAAAATTAAACGGCCTGGTAACGGTTGTAAATGCCAAAAAGGCATTAAAACAGATGAAGGCATTCGGGGAATTTTTTAATAACCAGATAGAGTTTGCCACAACGGTAGTGCTAAGCAGGAGCCAGAGTACGGCGCCGCAGCAGCTGGAGCTGTGCGTGAAGCATATCCAGGCATTAAATGGGAAGGCGTCGGTAATCACAACGCCATGGGAAGAAATTAGCGGCGAAGCAATCTTAAAGGTAGTCGAACAGAGCGATTCTATGGAAATGGAACTGCTTGCGGAAGCGCGCCATGCCAAAGAAGCAGCGGAACACGCGCATCACCACCATGACCATGAAGCGGGGCACGACCATCATGACGGCGGACATGAGCATGGCCACGGAGCGCATGAACATGGCCACGATGACAGCACGCATGAGCATGGCCACGGAGCGCATGAACACGGCCAAGCACACGGAGCGCA
>CASUON010000272.1 GCA_949457475.1 uncultured Lachnospiraceae bacterium | reverse complement strand
GTTCCAATCGTCTTATTTATCTTGTGTATTTGATCCTGTGATGGGTTTATCTCCGTCTTGAAGCTCTTTAGCAATTTCCTTATCCTCCTTTATCTGATTTTTATACTTTCTCAATCCATATAACCTACAACTAAATACATGTAAGATTGATATAATATCCTGGACTAATTCTTCATTTGGTGAAAGAGTTTCATTATTTACAACAATTATTTGTGTATTAAATGTTTCACAAAACTTTTCAAACCAACCATATCCAAATCGAATAAATCTATCTTTGCTTGAAATTATGATTGTTTTTATCTTATTCCCCATAACTTCTTCAAGTAACTTATTCCACTTTTTACGATTATAATTTCATCCACTCCCAAAATCTTCCATACATTGATTTGCTATAATTCCTTTGAATTGCAAAATTGTTTTAAAAATACAATTTGATTTTTTAAATCGTCTTTTTGATTCCTTGTTGAAACTCTTGCATAAATAACAATCTCTCTTATATCATTCTCTGTCTGTATTCCTTTAAATTGTAGATATTGGCCATAAGTATAATATCTTCTATCAGTAGGAGTTCGGTTTGCTTTTCATACACCATCTCTATCCCATCTTTGTAACGTTTTAACAGATACGCCTAACAATTCAGCAAAGTCTTTTGGTTTATAATTTGTAATATTTTTTGTGTTCATAAAATCTCCTTTTGTTTTATGAATACATTATATCACATTTAAACATATTTGTTTATATTTTCAGTCGCTTAACAAATCTCCTTGCAAGTAAGTTTTATCAGCCATAAATCCAATCCCCCTTTTTGTTGCAACCTGGAACTCAAATAATATGGCAGACGCAAAAATGTTCATATATCCTACCCGCATTCACGGCTGTCCATCCAGCTGCTGCCTGGCTTTTTCCAGGCATTGGTCCAGAACTTCCCGGCCATATTTCAGCTCTATTTCAAACTGGTACATGACATCTTCAAGCAGCCGCCCAAAATCGACCTCGGTGTCTCCTTCAAACTGCCCTGGCTTGTCATTGTCCCGTTCCATAGTTTCTTCCACTGCCCGCAGAATAAAAGAAACAAGTTCTTCCCCATGCTTTTGGGCATGTTTTTGGATGGCTTCTTTTTGCCCTTTTGAAACGCTTATTTTGATCTCGTCTGATATCCCGGCCTGTTTGGCCCTTTCTGCCTTCTCTTTCCCGTAATCCATGGTATCCCCTTTTCCTCCTATATACAAATTCCCGCGCGGCAAAAAAGCCGCGTAAATGCTGACACTCGTCTCCACGCCTGGCACACGCTTTTCAAACGGCTACGAAAGAATCAATGCCGCTCACTGGCAATCCTCCCCGGCAACCAGCTCATACAGATACCGATAATATGCCTTATCGTCCTGCGCGCACTTTAATTCCCAATCCAATAGTTTCCCGCGGTATCCGTTCTTTTTCAACTCGTGGATAAAATCTTTCATGTCTTCTAAGTATTTTACCTGAAAATCCCTGGACACTACATACTTCTTATAGATATATAATACCTCATGCAACTCATCTCTAACATCCCCTGCCCCGGAACCCTCCAGATGGGAGCTTGCATTTTCCAGACGCGTTTTTAGCGAATCCACAATATATTTTTTTGGAACGTGATATCCATTGGACAAATGAAACTGCCTGATCCGTTCCCAGCCTGATTTTCGAATCCGCCTTTGCTCCTTCGTCAATGTCTGATCGTATAGCCGCCAGGACAAAACGGTCGGATTAAAGATCGAAGCCGTGTACATATCCGACATTACGGCTTCTTCCAGCCGCCCAGAATGCAACGCCTGCTTTAGAAACGCGATCATTTCAGACGTCGACCCCATTACCTGTTCCTTTATATTTTGCACAATCATAAACGGCTCCTGAAATTCATCGCTGCAAACGGCCACGGCGCCTTTTTTCGTCACATATACAGCCCGCGGAGCCCCAAACCCCTGGTATTGTATATCTTCTTCTTTCAACAGCAACGCGTAGCGCAGCTGCGTCCTGCACTGCACGGCAAGATCGTCCCTCCCGCCCAATTCCCACATCTGATACAACAGCTTCTGCAGTACATGCAGAAAATAAAGGAGCAGATACGGATTCCATGCTTCGGAATTTAACATTGCCGTAGCAACCGCCACAATATATGCTTCTACATTTGGCAGGTATACATTCTGGCCTGTACCCAGTTTTTCCAGTAAATATTCCATGATCGGATAGTATTCTTTTGGGCTGATCTTCTCCGGCACATGCCCGCATGAAAAAAATCTGGCCTTATCACAATCTTTACCGTATAAATAGAAATAGGAGTTCTGCCCCGGGGCCTTGCTGCCCCAAAACGCGATTTCGCTTCCCTCCGCCTTATTTTCCACCATTTGTACGATACCGTCTTGCATATACATTTTATATGATTTCATATCAATTTCATCCAGCATATGCTTTTTTATGAAAACATCTAATTTTTCCCGGTTTCCGGTACGGTAATGCTTCAGAATCAACCCCCGAAACTCCGACGCCGACAAAAAGATTTTTTCAAAATAATCGCAAAACAAATGCACGCACATTTCTGCCGCTTCGAGGTCATTGATATTGTCTTCGTTGCGAAAGGCATTTAACCCATACCAATATTCCTGATCTAGTTTTCTCGCTTCGTCGACCATTGCGGATTCCATCGTTTTTTGACGCGCGTCAAGGATTTTTTGTCCGGTTACATTCCTGTTCCACTGTAAAATATCGCCGAATTTTATATTTTTTGCAAATGCCTCATAGCCCAGGTGGACATAGGCCGGCTGGAATCTGCTTGTTAAAAACAGCAGATATTCCGCCCAGGATACAAGAAATACACTGTTTTCATATTCCGGCCCGCATTCCATTTTATTCAAAGTCACCATGATCCTGTCTAAAATGCAAACCATATGGTATTTCGCCGTTTCCCGTTTCAGAAGTTCCAGATAAATATATAACCGCAACTCCAGCGGCAGAAAACTGATCTCCCTTGACATTCTGATTTCAAATTCCGACCGGTAGTAGTTGACAATCGTATCCCTTGCCTTTTTTTTCAGAAGTTCATTCTTGAATAATACCGGGGTATATAATTTCTCACACTGCCTGACAAAGGCCTGGACCGCCTCCATCCATTTATATTCCATTTCCAATATATCTGTCGCCTGCAGCCGGTTAAGGACATAAGAAATCTTATCCATGGTACCATCGTCTTTCTTTTCCAACCAGCGGGTATCTGACAGGTCCGATTCCCGCAGCTGCTTATAATACTGCGCGTATGAAACGATGTTTTGTACTTTATGCGCCTTATTATATTCTTTTCTGTGTTCCTGTTCTTTTTTCAGCCGCTTTTTCTTATCGTCTTTCTTCTTCATACCATCCTCATAACTAATCCCTGCGGTATCCTAATAATTGTTCCATAAAGTCATCCATAGCCAGCCTGGCATTCTGGGACTTTACCAAAAAAATCTTATGGCTGCCATACATCCTGACAAGCGTACGGTAGACGTCATGACGCGCCTGCGCAGTCACAAATATGATATAATCGCATTGCCTCTGGGTTCTTGGAATATCCAGCGCAGACTCCTGGCCGACATAGCCCAGACTGTATTCATATTGTATCGCCTGCAGGCTGTCCGCCTTCCATTTTCCATTTGTATAAAAAACCAGATACTTCCCCTTTAAAAGGTCTATTACTTTCTGGTCTTCCTCTGCCTGCAAGCTCTTTTGTACTGCCTGTAACGTTTCTTCTTCCATTTTCGCAACGCTTTCGGCCTCAGACTGCGATTTGTCAATAAAATGCCGGTTTTCCTGCACTTTTTGCCTGACCGCATGGATCATGCGTAAATCTTTTGCCTCCGATTCCGTCAAAATCACGCTTACTTCGTTGGAAAGCTCCGCATACACTTCCGGCTGTCCGGTCAGCATACAATAGGCCCATGTCTTAAGGCGCTGCTCGGTATAAAACCTTTCCTTATTTTCCGGGAACCCGCAAAATTCATCTTTCCAGCTCTCGTACCATTCAACAAACGCCTGAAACAGATATTCTGCGTTTGCCGGTTCCTTCTCTACATAATAGCAGATCCTCGTATAGTAATCATCTTCTTTATCTAAAAAACTTTTCTCTGTTATCCGGTCCAGGCAGCGGCTCCCAATCCCATCCACAATAATCTGCCTGGCGGCTTCTAACAATTTAACCCTGTCGTTCTCAGACCGGTACAATAAAAACCTTATGATCTTAAAATAATATTCATGGCCATATTCATCCTTATAGTTACATTCCAAAATAAACTCCTTTCTACCCTGCACGCATGATAAATCAGATATTTTTATCATAACCTTTTCCGTAATATCCGTCAATACTGCTGCACTGCAATGCATTATGCTACCCGGACGCTGGAACCAGGCCGCAAGCCCTCTCGGATGTTCCAGCTTCGG
>CASUON010000271.1 GCA_949457475.1 uncultured Lachnospiraceae bacterium | reverse complement strand
ATGCCTGGAACTTCTTGCATTCCGGAGCGGAACATCCGGACGGGCCTGCTGCCTGATTTCGGCGTCCGGGATACAAAAAAATTTACGGCTTGCCGGATAACAACCTATTATTTTTTATAGTATATTCTACATATCCCCACCCCGGGAAAAGTAACAATCTGTTTGTTTTATGATCGATGTTAGCATTGTTTCAAAAAGGAAGAAAATTCTTTACAATTTTTATGAAGAATTTTAAAAATCTGCTGTTAAAAAATCATTTTCGTGGTATACTGTAACATGGTTTATAATAAGTAGCATTCGTTGTTCTGTGGTACCAAGGAGAATTTATGTTTTTTAATATGGGGAAAGAGGCACTTGCGGCAGCGGTAGACGAGCGCAAGCGGGATGTCTTTATTCATAAAAATGAAAACTTTATATTAAATTGCGCCAGCAAGTTTTCGAAGCACTACATCAGTAAGAGCGATGATGAATGGTCGATTGCCCTGATCGCGTTTTCCAATGCGATTGATACGTACAACGAGTCCAAAGGGGCTTTTCCTTCTTATGCCAAATTGTTGATCGAGCATCGCCTGACTGACTATTTCCGTTCGCAGGCGCGTTTTTCTTCTGAGATGCAGACGGAGCCGTATTTGTTCGAAGGGGAGGTAGATGAGGATTCGGATAATATGGGCTACCAGATCAATGTTATGAAGCAGGCTTCGGTAAGCGATGATAATCCGCTGTTGGATGAGATCGTAGCGATCTCCGAACATCTGGATATTTATGGGATTACATTTACCGAACTGACCGAATGCTCGCCAAAGGCCGGAAAGACAAAAGATTCCTGCGCGGTGGCGATCCGCTATCTGAAGGAACATCCGGTACTTGTGAATAATATGAAATCTACAAAGCAGCTTCCAATTAAAATTATTTCGGAAAATGCCCGAGTACCCCGAAAAATTTTAGAACGCCATCGTAAATACATAATAACCGCAGCAGAAATTCTTTCCGGTGATTATCCCAAGCTTGCTGAATATTTAAAGCATATTTAGCGGCGGCCAACCAACCCAAGCCAGAGGATTATCACACTGCGATTTCTGCAAGGCAGTTATTTATGTAAAGAAAGGAGCCATCAACTTTGAAAGCCGTCATAGTAGAGTGCAGTAATGGCGCTGCAGTTGCATTATGTGACGATGGGTCTTTTAGAAAGCTTAAGAACAAAGGCTATTCCATCGGGCAGGAGCTTTTGATTAAACAAAAGGCAACGCCGAATTACATGATGCAAAAGCTTTCTATCTGTGCTTCGCTGGCTCTTGTCCTGTTATCATGCCTGGGCATTGGTTCATATAGCTATGTGAAACCATACTCATACGTTAGCCTAGACATTAATCCTTCCATTGAATATGCTTTAAACCGTTATGACAAAGTCATTGCAGTTTCGGGCATCAATGAAAGGGGACAACAGGTTGTTTCATCCATTGAATCTGATATAAAAAATCAGAATATAACTACTGCATTAGGCGTTACAATCAGGCAATTGGAAAAAGAAAATTATATTATCCAAAAGGAGCATAACCATGTAATTGTCAGTGTCTGCTCGACAAATGATACGAAGGCGCAGTCAATAGCCTCTCGTCTGGATAATTTATCTGCTGAGACATCCAATGTATGCCTGATTGATACCATGACTGTTTCCAGGGAAGTAAAGAATAATGCAGATTCTCTAGGCATCACTCCTGCCAAACTGGCATTGATTAATGCAGTTGCAGAAACGAGTTCTGATTCCAATTTCGATGTATCTGAATGGACTGAACTGACCGTCAGTGAATTGGAACATACCATTCAGCAGGCGTGCAGTCAATCTCCGGATGATAAAGGCCATCCGGTAACAGTGACCGTAATTGACAGTGAATATTTAAGCAGCGTTCTGGATGACAATACAGCAGTGATTTCAGATAGTAACTCTACATCTTCCGCTATGGAAGCGAATGCAGAAAATGGCAGTGCTACGACTGACAAAAACACAAATCATAAGAATGAAACTACAACCGGTTCCGGTACGGATGAAACCGTTTCGGATTCAAAACTAAATCATACAAATAATGCTTCAGCAGCAGAGGGCAGTCCTGCCTCAGGAAAAGACGACGTAGCTGATCAACCGGCAGTTCCGGATGCAGGCGGTGATACGGCAAATGATCCGGGCAGCGGGAGTGGCCAGGCAACATCTCCTGTAAAAACTGATTCTGATAAGGGTCAGACGGACAGTTCTTCAAATCAAACAACCGGGCCTTCGGATACAAACAATGGCCAGGCGGATGAGGATGACGTCCTCAAAGAAGACAGTTCCAACAAGAAGGACTCTTATCCGTCTTCGGATACCGATCAGATGGAAGATTTTACTGATCCAAAAGAGCCGGAAACGGGTAATACAGAAGAAGTAAATGGATCAGGTGTATCGAATAAGACAGATGTATCAAATGAAGCAGGCGAATTCGTTGAATCGATTGGTTCATATAAAACAAATGAATCCGGCTGCGCAGACAAAACAAATGATACAGATGATAATCATGATATAAATGAAACAAATGATAAAAATGATACAGACAATGCAAATGATATAGACGATGCTGATGAAGTAAATGAAACAAACGAAAAAGATTCCCTTACTGATGAAAAAATAGAAAGTAGTGTATCTGCAATGCAATAAGATACAAGCGAGTCCGGTGAGACTTAGATGAGATAAGTAAGCGAATAAATAAAAATCCTGTACGAGGGAGGATACCCCTTGTACAGGATTTTTTGCAGCTTATTTGCGTTTAATGGCATTTATGTGCCGTTTCATGATATCCATTTCGCTTCATAGCATTATTTGTTCGACCTGCGCCAGATATGCATTTTTTCTGCTTCGGCAATTAATTCATCCCGGAAGTCAGGGTGTGCGATGGAGATGATCGCTTCCGCTTTTTGCCAAGTGGAGAGTCCTTTTACATTAACAATCCCGTATTCGGTTACGAGGTAATGTGTATTTGCGCGTGTGTCGGTAACGATCGAGCCGGTATTGAGTGTAGGCAAAATCCTGGATTTTACCTGTCCGTCCTTTGTTTTGTAAGTGGAAGAGCAGCAGATAAAGCTCTTGCCGCCGTTTGACAGATAAGCCCCAAGTACGAAATCCAATTGTCCGCCGGCACCGCTGATATGTTTCGTACCTGCGGATTCAGAATTTACCTGTCCAAAGAGGTCGAGGTCGACGGCGTTATTGATGGACATAAAATTATCTAATGAGGAAATGGCGCGGATATCGTTTGTGTAACTTACCGGGGCGCTTAACAGTTCCGGATTTCCGTCCATGTAGTCGTACATTTTCTTTGTGCCGCAGCCAAAAGCAAATGCCTGGCGGAAACGGTCGATATTCTTTTTGGAACCGTTGATTTTACCTGCTCTTGCAATATCGACAAATGCGTCGACATACATTTCGGTGTGTACGCCAAGGTCTTTGAGGTCGGAATCCGCGATCAGGGAACCGACAGCGTTTGGCATTCCGCCGATGCCAAGCTGCAAGCATGCGCCGTTTGGAATTTCGTTTACAATTAATTTTGCAACCGCCTTGTCTACTTCGGTTGCAGCGCCGCCTGCGCCCATTTCTGCGATTGGTGCGTTGTTGCCTTCTACAATATAGTCTACGTCAGAAATATGTACGTTGTTTTCTGTACCGCCAAGGCAGCGCGGCATGTTTTCGTTTACTTCTACGATTACGGTAGTGGAAGTCTCTACGACAGCGGCTAAATGAGATGCGTTCGGGCCGAAGTTAAAGTAGCCGTGGTTATCCATCGGCGCTACCTGGAACATAGCCACTGCATTTTTTGTCGTAGACTCGCGGTAATAGCGCGGCAATTCTGAATAGCGGATCGGTGCATAGAATGCGCAGCCGCGGTTGATCAGTTTGCGTTCGATACCGGACATATGCCAGGAATTCCAGGTGAAATGCTCCCCGGCGTCTTCACGTTCAAAAATGGCCGGCTGTTTGAGCAAAATACCGCCGCGGACGTTTACATCTGTTAATTCGTCGGTGCGTTTTGCAAGCGCCTGGTCCAGTACATCTGCGGTACCGTTGCACCAGCCGTAGTCAACCCAGTCGCCGGACTGTACGACCTTTACTGCCTCGTCAGCTGTAACAAGTTTCTTTTGATATTCTTCCGAGTATCCCATAATGACCTCCTATATGATTATGATCGTTAATTGTTTAACGATATCATACCATTTTTAGATAAAATCTGCAAGGTCTGGAAAAGGAAAAGTGAAGGGCAAAAAGAAAATAGGTTGCTTTTTACGAGGTGGGTATGCAGAATATACTATAAAAAGAAAAATAATAGGTGGTTATCCGGCAGTTAATTTCTGGAACCGTTTTTCAGTTTTGTGCTACCCGGACGCTGGAACCAGCAGCAAGCCCTCTCGGATGTTCCAGCTTCGGGATGTAAGAAATTCTAAGCATCC
>CASUON010000270.1 GCA_949457475.1 uncultured Lachnospiraceae bacterium | reverse complement strand
GCGAGCTGCGCCTGGAAGACTTTTCGGACAAGACAATGGAAGAGGCGGAGCAGATTATGCGCAGCTGGACGATGGTGCCGTTTGAACCGCAAGACTCCCCGATGAGCAAGGTTGTGATGATCCGTACTTCGGACGGCTATAGCGGGCTGTATTTGCTCGTCGACCACAGGATTATGGATGCGCAGTCGTTGATCTGCTATATGCGCGATATTATTGAAATTTATTGTAATACGCTATATGATAATGTTCCGTATCCAAAAGATATGGCTTCTTATATCGAACAGCTGAAAAAAGACCTGGCTTATGAAGCAGGCAGCAAGGCAAATGAACGCGACCGCGCGTATTTTCATCAGATGGTTGAATCGTCGGAACCAATTTATAACGGCCTGGAAGGGACTGGGATGCTGGATATGGAACGTGAGAAGTCAGGGAACCCGAACCTGCGCGCCGCAAAAAACGTATCGAACAGCGTAGACGCAGACCTGGATATTTTCCATCTAGAAGAAGAGCCGACCAAGCGGCTGATGGATTTTTGCGAGAAATACCACATATCGCTTACCTGCCTGCTGCTGATGGGCTTGCGGACGTATTTCCAGAAGATGAACGGGCATGACGACGTTTCGATCAATACGGCGATCGCAAGGCGCGCGACACTGAAAGAAAAACGGAGCGGCGGCACCAGGATCCATTCCTTCCCGTTCCGTACGATCATTTCCGAGGATAAGACCTTTATCGAGGGTATTTATGAAATCCGAGACAAGCAAAATGAATTATTCCGCCATGCGAATTTTGATCCGGTTGAATATTTTGCCTACCGCAGTAAAGTATACCCGAATGCGCCAGGGCTTACGTACGAGCCGATGTCGCTTACGTACCAGCCGATGACGTTAAAAGACCAGGGGCTTGAAAAGCTTGGCGATATCAAGTATAAGACGAAATGGTACCAGAATGGGGCTACGACGCAGGCTATGTACCTGACCGTTATGCACCGTCCGGACGACAACGGGCTGGACTTCAACTTTGAGCACCAGGTGAACGCAGTCAGCAGGAAAGAACTGGAATACCTTTATTATTATTTGTGCAAAATTATGTTCAAAGGTGCGGAAAACCCAAATTTAAAAATCGGCGATATTATTAAATTGATCTAGGAAGAGCGTATTAACGATATTCGCGAACGGATCTGCAAAAGGAAATCGATGGTACGACATAATGGTTTAGGAAATCAAAAACAGGAAAAGGAGAAGCGACATGTTTGAAAAACTGGCAGAAATTATCTGCAATTATGTAGAAATAAACCCTTCGGATATCAAGCCGGAGTCCCGCTTTATGGAAGATTTGCGTTTTACGTCTTTTGATTTTATGAGCATGCTCGGCGAACTTGAGGACGAACTGGACGTGGAGATCGACCAGCAGGAAGCAGCGGGCATCCGTACGGTGCAGGAGGCAGTCGATTATCTCGAAAAGCTAACGGCGTAGCAAGGAGGGGCAGACAATGGTATGCAATACAATCCGTGAAATTATTGTAAAGGCGGAAGAGCAGTTTGGCGCAGAGGACGCCATCCGCTATAAAGTAAAAAAAGACGAGATAGAGGCAAAATCATATACACAGCTAAAGCAGGACAGCGAAAGCTTTTCTTGTGTATTAAAGGCGCTTGGCGAACAGGGCCATCATATAGCGGTAACCGGCATGACTTCCTATCCGTGGCTGGTTACATATTTAGGCACGGTAAACAGCGGAAGCGTAGCGGTTCCATTAGATGTTTCCCTTCCGCCTCAGGAGATGTGCGAATTGGTCGACCGGGCGGATGTGACCGTGTTTGTCGTCGATGAGATACGCAAAGATGTAATGGCCATGGTGAAGGAACGCTGTCCAAACTTGAAATACCTCATCTCCATGCAAAAAGAACAAAGCGATGATACCGCGCTTTCCTTCTGGAGGCTGCTGGAAGAACATAAAGGCAGCTTTGATGAATGGATGAACCCAGAGTCGCTTTGTACGATTATGTTTACATCCGGTACGACCGGAAAGAGCAAGGGCGTTATGTTGACGCACCGGAATATGGCGGAGAACGCTACGTGCCTGGATATGAAAATTCCGGCAAGGACAACCGTTTTATCCGTGCTGCCGATCCATCACGCGTATTGCCTGAGCATGGATGTATTAAAAGGGCTTTCACTCGGAAGTATTTTGTGCATCAATGACTCCCTGCTGCGTGTGGCGAAAAATATCAAGCTGTTCCAGCCGGACATGATCCTTATGGTTCCGCTGATGATCGAAACACTTGCCAAAAAGCTGGAAGACGCCGCAGGGCTGCCGCCTGAGATTGTAAAAAAAGAAGTATTTGGCGAAAAGCTCCATACAATCTGCAGCGGCGGCGCGTATTTAAATCCGGAACTGATCGACTTATTCGAGACATACGGCATTACGATCCTGCAAGGATACGGCATGACCGAATGCGCGCCGGTAATTAGTACGAATCTAAGCTGGGATTTGCGCAAAGATACGGTAGGAAAGCTACAGCCAAATTGTGAAGCAAAGACCGTAGACGGGGAGCTATGGGTACGCGGCACGAGTGTGATGCAGGGCTATTACAAGATGCCGGAAGAAACGGCGGAGACGCTCGTAGACGGGTGGCTTCGGACCGGCGACCTAGGCTATGTGGACGAAGACAATTATATCCATTTAACCGGAAGGCTGAAAAACCTGATTATAACCAAAAACGGGGAAAACGTATCGCCGGAGGAATTAGAGAATAAAATTGGCTCGGAGCGTCTCGTACAGGAAATCCTGGTACGTGAAACGCAAGGGCAGATCGAAGCTGAGATATTCCCGGATATGGAATACGCGGGCAAAAAAGGCATTACAGACGTCCAGGAGGCTTTGCAGGGGATTATTGACGCCTATAACGAAGGGGCGCCGGCGTATAAAAAAGTTTATCGTCTGAAAGTGCGCGATACAGAATTTGAAAAGACGCCTTCGAAAAAAATCAAACGGTATTAGGCTGTGGATTTTTTTAAGGAAAATTTGTTGTAAGATTAACAGGATGAAACAGCTTACTGTTTCGCTTGCCATAAATAAAATATGCCTGGCTGGAATCGGAATTGATTCCAGCCAGGCATATTTGCGTTTGGGTATATAGCTTATTGATACGGTACGCTTATTCTATAAAGTGTACGTAATCGTATCCAGCACCGGGGTACATAGCATATATGATACGGTACGCTTATTCTATAAAGTACATGTAATCTTCCTTGCGCGGTGCCGCGGCCGGCGCCTCTTCCCCAGGGTAGCCGACAACTAAGTGGCCGATGCCTTCGTAGCTGCCTTCGATGCCGAGGGATGCTAAGATTTCCTTGCCCTGTTCGGATTCGAATTCTTCTTTTGCCCGGTGTACCCAGCAGCTGCCCAGGCCAAGTTCATCGGCTGCTAGCATCATATTGCCGATTACAAGGCTGCCGTCATAAAGGTAGGTAGGGACTTCTTTATCGGCCAGTACGATCAGTACGGCCGGCGCGCCGTAAAATGGGTCTGTGTCCGGTTCCCCCATAATTTTGGCGTTTAAATCAGAAAGCTTGTCGCGGGTCTGCCGGTCGGTTACCGCAATGATGATAGGCGACTGGCGGTTCATGCCGGAAGCCGCGTAAGTGCCTGCCTGCATGATTCGGGTGAGGACGCCTTTTTCTACCATATCCGGTTTGTAGCTGCGTACGCTGCGCCTTGTGCGGATGGCCTTTTGCACTGTACCAAGCGCCGGCAGCATAACTATGTCTTCGGATTCGTCCGGCAAGCAGGTAATATCTGTAATGCCGGTAACTTCCGGCTGCTCATCTGCTGCCAGCTTGATCCATACGTCGACCAGCCCGTTTTCATTCAACTGGTTGTTGCGCTGGAGCTGGATATGGTTCCCGTTCACGCTTGCCTTCATATCGCCAGGCACTTCCACAATTGTTACCGGCGTAGAAAAGTAAATACCGAAAGACTGTGCGTAAGACTGGTGGCCGGTATGCTCCAGCCGGCACACAAATTTGTAGTTTCCGCTTCCATCTAAACCATCTGCACGTACCGATACGTCCAGGCATTCCATTACGTCGTCAAATTCTGAATAAGACATATATTTTCCTCCTAAATTCTGGTCAAAACGCATGACCATATGTGCGATCATATGTATGTTCATATGTATTATCATAGGGTAATCCAGTGATTCCGGATGCAGCCTGTCTGCTGCCATAACCATTATAACGGATGTGGCAGCGCGTGTAAAGACTGTTTGGACTTCTGTTGATAATTTGTCGTTTCTAAATATTTATCTGCTATTTCTATATGATTTGCTTGTTCTTTCTAAAAGAGCTGTTTAGTTACTTTTTACGGGGTGGGGATATGCAGGATATACTATCAAAAGAAAAATAATAGGTTGTTATCCAACAAAACGTGCATATTTTTGTATCCCGGACGCCGGAACCAGGCAGCAGGCCCGTCC
>CASUON010000269.1 GCA_949457475.1 uncultured Lachnospiraceae bacterium | reverse complement strand
GCTCTTCGGCGCACATGTCCTCGATCAAAGACTGCAGTTCTAGGCGGATGTCTTCCCTGGAACTTTGCGGGAGCCGACGGGTCACTTCGTAGATATAACGTCTAGACATTTCCTGGCCGTTGATTTCTTCTTCGTTCGTTTTCTGTTTATTCATCTGTTTCCCCTCCTATTAGGTTGTTGACGCCGGCGGATATGAGTTTCCAGTGTTCCGACAGTTCTACGTAGACCCGGCTGCCGTACGCGGTGCGTTTGTAGTATTTGCGCGGTTTGTTTTCCGTTGTGTCCCATTCGCTGCATAAAAGGCCCTGCTGTTCCAGCCGGCGCAGTAGCGGGTAGAGCGTGTTGGCGTCGACGGAAATTCCTTTTTCGTTTAAAACCTGCACCAGGGCATAGCCGTAGCAAGATTCCTGCAACTGGCTTAACACGCACAGGATCAACGTACCGCGCCGCAGTTCGGACAATAAACTTTCCAGTAGATCTTTCCCCACATAGATTTCCTCCTTGTATGATTGTGATTTCATTATAGTGTGTCATATACAGTATTGTCAAGATAAAAATAATAATAAAATAATTATATATTATATGATAGTATAAGACAGTATGTTTTTGTTATTAGTATTTGAGTAAAGCCATGAAATACAGTACAATAGAAAATGGGAGGGATTTTATTTCATATGGGGGAACGAATGGGAAAATGGAAGGAATTGAAAAAAATTTTGCTGCTTGCTTTTAAAATTGCGGTTGGCAGCAGTACGGCGATCTGCATTGCGCAGGAGCTGCAGCTGGAATATGCGATCTCAGCGGGTACGATTACCCTGCTGACCCTTTTGGCGACGAAATGGGGGACGGTAAAGCTCTCCGCGTTTCGGCTGGTCACGTTTATGATCGCCGTGGCGACCGTGTGGGCGGTCTGCGTACATATCGACAGCCTTTGGCTCGGGTATGGCATGTTTATATTTATTACTGTATTTATAGCCGAGACGATGGGATGGAGGACGACAATTTCCGTTAACTCCGTAGTCGGGGCACATTTATTGACCAGCCACAGCTTTACAAGGGCGTCCATCCGAAACGAATTATTGCTGGTGGTCATTGGGATTAGCATCGCGTTTTTGCTGAACCTGTTCCACGATAATGCGAACAGGGAAAAAGATATGATCGCCGATATGCGCCGTACAGAGAAAAAACTGCAGGCGGCCATGCGCGGGCTGGCGGCCTGCCTGTCAAACGGGCAGCTGCGGCAGGATGGCCTGGATGAAATATGCGGGCTAAAAGAAGAAATACACGTGTTTTTGAAAGAAGCGTATGAGTTCCAGGAAAATACGTTTCAGTCGCACCCCGGATATTACATCGATTATTTTGAAATGAGGCAGGGGCAGTGCGATATCCTCCACAGCCTGTATCTGGAAGTGGAGAAAATCCGCAGCATGCCGAAACAGGCGGGGATGATCGCGGACTACATGCTGTACCTGGCGGATTTTGTCGTGGAAATTAACGAGCCGTCCAGGCAGCTGGAGCGGCTGCGCGCGCTTTTTCAAAGTATGGAAAAAGAAGAGCTGCCCAAAACAAGGGCGGAATTTGAAGCAAGGGCTATGCTGTACCATGTGTTAATGGACCTTGAAAAATTTTTGGATTTTAAATCCCAGTTTGTGAAAGGGCTGGACGTAAGCCAATTAGAAAAATATTGGAACTGAGTGCGGGCATAACAATATTAGCCCCGTTTTGCGCGTATGAATTTGCTCAGGGGGATGTGCATCGAAAGAAATTCGTAAGAATTATGCAACAGTTTTGAAAAACCGGGCCGCTATAATACAATGTAGAAAGGGGGCAGGCAATATGCCAGATATTTTACGTACCAGTCATTTGACAAAGATTATTGGCGGCAAGGAACTGGTAAAAGATGTAGACATCCATGTGAAAAAAGGGGAGATTTACGGGTTTTTGGGGCCGAACGGGGCAGGGAAGACAACCGTTATGAAAATGGTTGCAAACCTATGGAAACCGACGCGGGGGGAGGTATGGCTGTTTGGGGAAAAGCTTACGCCGTCTTCTTACGAAGTGCATAAAAGGATGGGGAATATCATTGAATTTCCAAGCTTTTATGAACACATGAGCGGAAAGGAAAACCTGAAGCTGCACTGTGAATACATGGGCTATTATGCGCCAGGCAGCGTGGAAAACGCCCTTGGGATGGTGGAACTGGCCGACGCGGGGGATAAGCCGGTGAAAAGCTATTCCTTAGGAATGAAGCAGCGTCTGGCCATCGCGCGCGCGGTTTTGTGCATGCCGGAGCTGCTCGTGCTGGACGAGCCGACAAACGGGCTGGACCCGGCCGGGATGAAGCAGCTGCGGGAGCTGCTTAAGCGCCTGCGCACAGAGTACGGGATTACGGTCATGGTATCAAGCCACATGCTTTCCGAAGTAGAAAGCATTGCGGACACGATCGGGATTATCCACCGCGGGATGATGCGCAAAGAAATTTCCATGGCGCAGGTTTCGCAGATGAATACCGCGTATATTGAGCTTACTGCAGAAAACCCGAAGAAAGCGGCGTACATACTGGCCGATCAGTTAGGGCTGGAAAAGTTTAAGGTCGTTGACGGAGGGGGAATCCGGATTTATGACCTGCGCGTGGATACGAAAAAGATTGCAAAAGAGCTTGCAACGCACGAAGTAGAAATCATTTCCATCGGCAAAAAGGCGGAAAGCCTGGAAGACTATTTTCTCAAGCTGACAGAAGGGGGCGTAAGAGGATGATAAAACTGATCAAACTGGAATGGAAGAAAAATAATATAGGCAAATATGCCCGCAATGCGGTGATCCTAGCGGCGGCCCTGTGCCTGTTTATCTATGCGCTGGCCTTTTTAGGGATTGCGCAGGACCCGGACGGAACGCTGGACGCGGTGGAGGGGACGGACGTTATTTCCGCGCCGCTGGAATTGTTTTGCGGCATCTCGTTTTTGATTTTTACAAGCACGATGCTGGCGTCTTTTGTGGTAAGCGCCTATAAAAATAAAACGATGAACCTGATGTTTTCTTATCCGGTCAAAAGGCGGAAAATCCTGGCGGCCCAGATGATGGCGGTATGGATTTTTAATTTCATCGCGCTTGCTTTGACAAAGCTGCTGATCTATACGTGCGTCTACGCGGGCTCCAGGCGTATGTCGCCGGCCTTCGCCATTGATTTTGATTTGGGGAGCCTGGCCTTTTATATCCAGCTGCTGTTAAAATCCGCTGTAACCGTAAGCATGGGCTTTATCGCGCTGTTTGTCGGGATGGCGATGAAGTCGTCAAAGGCGACCATTATTACATCGTTTATATTGATTTTCCTGACGCAGGCAAATATCGGCGATTTTTCATTTGGAAAAAATCTGGTGCTGCCTAGCTTGTTAACCGGCGTTTCCCTGCTGCTTGCGGCGTTGACCATATGGCAGGCGGAAACGAAAGATTTATAACTACAGCAGGCAAAAAGCGGCGCGTGCGTTTCGCGGCAACGATTAAGCATTCTACAGCAAGGAAATTGTATTGCTATTTTTGGCAGGCTATTATAAAATGTCTGTCTATGGCAGCGGCAAAAGTAAGAACGCATGGCGATAGAAGGCCCGAAAAGAGTGGGTCCTATGGCGTTGCCGCTGCCTATGTAATGATGAGGAGGTAGCGTATTGATCCGTATTGCAATCTGCGATGATGAAAAAAATATGTCCGATCGTATCAGGGCAATGGCCTCCGATTTTTTCCGTTTATCTCGTCTGCGGAGCAAGGAGTTTTCCAGTGTCGTCTTGCAGTATATGAAAAATATGTAGGCGTTTTTGCATATGGGCGGCAGGTAACAGGGTTAAGTATTTAGACTTTTTCAATATATATATTATGGGCGTGATTGAGACGTTCCTCCAGTTTTATTTCCTGGTAAAATTTTTGAAAAAGAGACTATGGCCTCCTTTTTATTTTCTGTTTGCAGTATGCGCGATGCTTGTCGATCATTTCCTTTGAGTTGGCACAGTCGTTGGATTTATAGCGTTTGTTTTTCTGCTTACAGTATGAGGGACGTTTGCATGTTTTGAAATTCTGATAATTAACATTTTATAGCAAAATGTTAACTGAATGTATTCTAAACCATTTTTTGCCATTTTGCAACTCTTATTTGATGATTGGTTGTTTTTACCAGTTTTTATTTGTATTCTAAACATTATCTTGTGAATAAATTCCAAAAATTCTGATTTTTCCATACCATTTATTTTCAAAACCAGATAGGCTGTTTGTTGTATCCAGTTAAAAAATATATTGCCGGATTTTTTTACAGATGCATGAAAATAATTACTAGCGTTACGGCTTTTGCTGTATTTACGGGGGCTGGATGGCCTTGAAGCATTTATGGATGCATAACATTTTGCTATAAAATGTTATGTACTTTAGAATGTAGTTTTATGTTAGGAAGGCATGAAACGAAGTTGCGTTCTGGGAAAAGGGGGCAGCGTGTGATGCGGGAGCTGGATTATAACAAAATCGGACAAAGAA
>CASUON010000268.1 GCA_949457475.1 uncultured Lachnospiraceae bacterium | reverse complement strand
AGAAACCCGAAACCGGGATAATGAAGAATGCCCGTTCCATCCAGCAAGCCCTTATGCGATCAGCAAAGCTGGGACAGACCTGCTCGGCCGGTATTATGCGCAGGCATACGGCATGACCGTGATGACTACGCGGATGTTTACGCATACCGGGCCAAGGCGGGGCGATGTATTTCATGAAGCAACATTTGCCAAACAGATCGCAATGATTGAAGCAGGGATGATAGAGCCGAAAGTCATGGTAGGAAATTTAGAATCACTTCGTACGTATGCGGATGTACGGGATGCGGTAAGGGCTTATTATATGCTTGTCACTGTGCGCCCGACCGCTGGGGAATATTACAATATCGGCGGCTGCTATACATGCAAAGTAGGGGATACCTTGCATACGCTGCTTTCCTACAGCGCCAAAAAAGATGAGATCGAGATTGTGATAGATCCGGCAAGGCTGCGTCCGATCGATGCTGACCTGCAGATTCCGGATTGTAGGAAATTTAGCGAACATACAGGCTGGGAGCCTGAGATACCGTTTGATAAGACGATGCATGACCTTTTGGACTATTGGAGGGATAGGGTAAAAAGCGGGGCCAGGTTTCTCATAAGGTGAGAAGAAAAAAGGGCATAGACAATTGTAGATGGATAGAGGAAAAAGCACTATGAGTCTGATATATGGGATCACCCCAGACTTTATAAATACGGACCAGAGAGGAAAGCTGGTACAGATCGCAAGTGGCGGGTATTGCCAGATCAATTATATAGAATCGCGATCTGGCGCAATCCGCGGGTATCATTACCACAAATTAAATCACGAAGCGTTTTATCTCATAAAGGGAAGGATTGAGATTGCTGCCTGGAAAGTCAATAGGGAAGGGATCGCTGATAAGGAGACATTTGAAGTCCGGAAATATGCAAAAGGGGATTTTTTTGGCATCAATCCGTTTACCGCGCATGTATTCACGTATCACGAAGATACAGCGCTCATCAGTTTTTATGATAAGGGCGTAGAATGCATAGACGGTAGTAAAGATATCTGGAAAGTCGATGAAACAGACTTCCTCCAGATGAAAAAAGGGGCTTGTAGCTGATGTATATGATTGTTGGGGCTTCCGGCTTTCTCGGCTCTTATTTGGTGGACGAGCTGTTAAAATCGGCGCAGGAAAAAATCATTGCCGTATACCATAACCGCAAAGGCAGCCAGCAGGATAAGCGTATTACATGGGTAAAGTGCGATATTACGTGCGACTGTGATATGGATGCACTAAATCGCCAGTTCCCGGATAAAGATAAAAAAGTAGTGTTTCTTACGGCATGCCACAACCCGGATGTTGTGTACGGCAACCCCAGGTTTGCGTGGCATATAAACGTTGTGTCGTTAGCGAATTTTATCAATAAACTGGACAATGTTGCAGGGCTGATTTATACGTCGACAGACGCTGTTTATGGCAACAGCATTGACGGCTATAAATATATAGAATCTTCAACGCTGCATCCGGTAAATATCTATGGCAGGCAGAAAGCACTTGCCGAGCAGGTTGTTGTAAGCTATGGCTACCATGTAGTACGCCTGCCGTTTATGATCGGGCATAGCCTGGCGGCTGGCAAAGGGCATTTTTATGACGATATAATAAGCGCCCTAAGGTCAGGAAAGGAAATAGAGATGTTTGTAGATTCTTACAGGTCAACCCTTTCGTTTCGGCAGGCAGCACGGTATATATTGAGGGCTTTTGATTTCATACAGGCTGCGCCTGGTTTTCCACACATTATAAACTTATGCGCAGACCAGGGCATTTCCAAATACGACGTGGGGATCATGGTGGCAAAGAAGCTGGGAGCGCGGGAAGAGTTGATTAAACCCGCCTGCCTAGCTGAAAATAAAACGATATTTAAGTCGCCACGGGCTGATACAACAATAATGGATAATACATTGATGAAAAAGTGGTATGGACTTAAAACCGTTACATTTGACGTAAATAGCTGTTAAATTAAATCAAGGAATTATTTTATGGACATAAAATCAAGGGAAAATAACAGGGAGAATAACTATGATCTTTTAAGGCTTATTTCTTGTATGGCTGTAATTGTTAACCATTCGTTTGGTGTTCCGCCCGAACAGATGGAGGTTTTGCCGGTATGGTATATTGGAGGCCTATTAACCTATTTTGCGGTACCATGTTTTTTTATGATGAGCGGGGCATTTCTTCTTGATGAAGACAGGAATATAAATTTTTCCTATTTTTACAAACGGAATTTAGCTAAGATGATCCGGTGTTATATAACAATTGTTATATTTTTATTTATTTATACATGTATCTGTGCGTATAGATTTGATCAATTTTATCAGATCACAGTATTTATAAAAAACCTGTTAAAAGGTATGCCCGCCGGCGTACTATGGTATATGACCGTTCTTGTGATGATATATTTGGCCGTCCCGCTCCTTGTGTACTTGAGGATTCAAATTAAACTGGGGCAGTTTGCAATTGTGGCAGTTGGAATACTTATCATTGGCATGATTTGCGAGGTTGATCCTACCGTTTATTATAGTGTGGGCCAGCTAAAATATGTCTCCTATTTCATGCTTGGGTATGTAATCAAAAAGTATTTATGTAAAGTCTGTGTTAAATTGCCTCAAATAAGCGCGTGGGGGGGTATTGCATCTTGGCCATTGCGGCATTGGGCGGGCTTTTTTATATTTATGGGATGTATCACTGGGGTTTTCCTTCTTACTATGCCGTGTGGACATATTTTTCTATCTTTTTAGTACCGTATTCCATATTGGTCTTTATTGGATTTGGGCTGCTGAAAGTCAAACATTCTATTTATCTTGCACAATATACGTTTCCTATATACTGCGTCCATACTTATGCCTTAGGAAAGTTCAAATATCACGAATACGTTTCAAATTTTTATTTGAATAAATGGGTGATTGCGGGGCTGTCGTTTTGCTTGGCGCTACTGATTGCGATTGTCCATCGAAAGCTTTACCATTTTTTTCGTAAAAAGTTAAAAATGTATTTCATAAAATGAAGAAAGGATTTTTGTAATGATGCAATTATCAAGTAGTTCCGATCTGGGACGCCATATTGCTTTGCTGATTTCCCGTTATCCAAAGCTGAAAGCGTGTGAACAGGATATCGCCCATGCATATGGCATACTGGAAAAATGCTATACAGACGGCCACAAGCTCTTGATTGCCGGCAACGGCGGGTCAGCCGCAGACTCGGAACATATCGCCGGAGAGCTAATGAAAAGGTTTAAGATACCAAGGCCGATCAGACCTTGTTTGGCCGATCGACTTATTTCCGTCGACCCGGTTCGTGGTAAACAATTAGCAAAGAAACTGGAACGTACTTTAATGGCGATACCGCTTGTGGCCCATGAGGCGCTTACTACCGCTTATATGAATGACGTGGACGGTTATGGTGTGTTTGCCCAGCAATTATTGGGATTTGGACGTTGTGAGGATGTGTTTTTGGGGATATCTACATCTGGCAACAGCCAAAATGTTATGAACGCTGCCGTAGTTGCCAGGGCGTTAGATATAAAAGTCATCGGGTTGACAGGGGCAGACGGCGGTGAATTAGGCAGATTTGCAGATGTAGCGGTCAAGGTGCCAGAGATAGAGACCTATAGGGTTCAGGAGCTGCATATACCTGTTTACCATTGCTGGTGCCTGATGCTTGAAGAACATTTTTTTGGGGGCAGTAGTTTGAACAAGCGTGAATGACCGTGATTTTGAAACAAAGAAAATAGCTGCAATTACGAAGACAAGTCATCATTTTGAAACAAAGCCATTATTTCGAAACAAAGAAAATGGTCGTGTTTTTGAAAAAGTAAGAATTATAGGAATAGGTATATTCGTAAGTATAAATTACAGGAGAGTGACCGTCATTTGAAAAAAATAATGCTCATCTTCGGCACAAGGCCCGAAGCAATCAAAATGTGCCCGCTTGTGCTCGAATTAAAAAAACGTCCGTCCATCCAGGCCGTCGTATGCGTAACCGGCCAGCACCGCTCGATGCTTGGCCAGGTTTTGGGGGCTTTTGGCATCCAGCCGGATTACGACCTGGAAATTATGAAAGACAAGCAGACCCTTTTTGATATTACCAGCCTAGTACTTGCCGGGGTAAAGCGCGTGCTGGAGCAGGCAAGGCCGGAGCTTGTCCTCGTACATGGGGACACGTCGACGGCCTTTGCCGCAGCGCTCGCCGCGTTCTACTTGCAGATTCCGGTCGGGCATGTCGAGGCGGGGCTAAGGACCTACCAGCGCTACGCCCCCTACCCGGAGGAGTTCAACCGGGAGGCCGTCGGGAATATCGCCTCGCTCCACTTCGCACCGACCAAAGGGGCCGCGGAAAACCTGCTGCGGGAAGGAAAGGAGGCATCTTCTGTCTTTGTGACGGGGAATACCGCGATCGACGCGCTGCAAACGACCGTAAAGGAAGGCTATTCCCATCCGGAGCTGGCTTGGTGCGCCGGCGCCCGCCTGATCCTTATTACCGCGCACCGGCGTGAAAACCTGGGCGGGCCGATGGCGCAGATGTTTCGGGCGATCAAGCGCGTATTG
>CASUON010000267.1 GCA_949457475.1 uncultured Lachnospiraceae bacterium | reverse complement strand
GAATAATGCTCTGGTAGAGGATGATTCTTCCAACAATGCCCTGCTGGAGGATGATTCTTCCAACAATGCCCTGCTGGAGGATGATTCTTCCAACGCCCAATTGGAAGAATCCGCATTAGACGATGCTCTGAATACCCCGGATACTCAAATAGAAGAATCCGCATTAGACGATACTCAAGATACTCAGAATTCACAAAATATTCAGGCAGAAGAATCCACGTTGGGCAATGGCCTAATGGAAGACGCTTTATTAAGCGACGCCCCGATGGAAGATGCTCCGTTAAGCGATGTTCCAACAAGCCAGATGGAAAATGATCCTACTTCCCAAATAGATGCAACTGAAATAAACGAACTGCAACTAAACGACGCGCAAGGGAACGAAGCCCAGATAGACGAAAACCTTATAGAAAATACGTCAGAATCGGAAATAAATCAACATATGGAAGAACCTGAACCTGTAGCACTGGAAAGTGAAAGCCCGAACACGGATGAAATACAGGCTTCGGAAACCGAAAGCCCGAACACGGATGAAATACAGGCTTCGGAAACCGAAAGCCCGAACGCGGATGAAATACAGGCTTCGGAAACCGAAAGCCCGAACACGGATGAAATACAGGCTTCGGAAACCGAAAGCCCGAACGCGGATGAAATACAAGCTTCAGAAAACCAAAACGCGGATGAAATACAAGCTTCAGAAAACCAAAACGCGGATGAAACCGCAGCATCACCTGATGAAAAATCGAACACGGAAACATTGAAAGCCCAGACTCCATCAAACCAGGCAATAGAAAAATTGAACTCCATGACAAAAGAAGAACGAATCGTTTTCGAATACAAAAAAAGGCTAGTGATCGAGGCGCAACGGGAAGTTCACAATTACAAAGTCCAAATCATGAACAAAGCAAAACAATGGGTTGAAACTTTCAAAACCCAATTAATGGACGAGGCAAATCAAGAAACCGAAACCTTCAAAACCCAATTAATGGATGAGGCAAATCAAGAAATTGAAAACGCAAAGGCTCAGTTACTGGACGAGGCAAATCAGGAGGCTGAAAATTCCAAAAATCAGTTGATGGACGAAGCACGGCAAGAAGTTGATCACTTCAAGGCACAATTGCTGGACGAGGCAAATCAGGAAACCGAAAATACAAAAGCTCAGTTATTGGACGACGCTAAGCAAGAAGCCGAAAACACAAAAGCTCAGTTACTGGACGACGCTAAACAAGAAGCCGAAAACGCAAAAGCCCAGTTACTGGACGACGCTAGGCAAGAAGCCGAAAACTTAAAAGCCCTGTTAATGGATGAAGCAAAACAGGAGGCTGAAAACAGAAAAACACAATTGATCGAGGAAGCAGCGCAGGAGGCTGAGCAATTCAGGGTTCAACTCATAGACGAGGCAAAGCAGACCGCTGCGCTTGAAATCGAACAGCACAAACAGGAACTCATGGAAAAAGCAGCGCTTGAAGCAGAAGAATACAAAGAACAAAAAGAAAATGAATATAAACAGACTATAAAAGCAAACGCAAAAGAGCACCTAAGGCGGGCAAAAGCCGATGCAGACAACGACATAGACGCTTACCGCACAGATCGGATGCGGGAAATCGATTCTTATTGCGAACGAAAGAAGAGGATGTGGGAAAGCCGGATTCGCGGAGAAAACCTGGAAAAATTCAATGAAGCACAAAGGCACAATAACTCGGCCATTTCTGACCTGCGCAGGCAGATCGTCAACATTGACAAGAAATTGGGCGATTTCCTACAAGAACTCATCTGGAATGACATGGAAAGGATGTTTGAACAGTTCCAGCTGATTTACAACCATATTTCGGATATTAGGAGCGGCTATTTGAAGAGCCCTGACTATAAAGATAATATCGACCTGCAAAATTTCTCTGAAAATCTGGAATATACGCTGGAAATTATTGACGACTGTATGCAAAGCGTTGGCATTGTTTCTTTTGAAAGCAATCCAGGCGATAGCATCGACCCAATACGGCATGATTATTCCAATACAAAAGGCGATACCGTAGCGCGCAGCCTCCGCAAGGGATTTGAATGGCACAATGCAGAACGGGGTGATTCGCGCATCCTGCAAAAAGAAAAGGTCGAGGCATCGGCAGAACTAAGGGAGGATGGAACTTGTATATAGGAATTGATTTTGGCACTACATATTCAGAAATTGCCGCGCTAAATTATTTCAAACAGATCGAACTGCTTATGTATCCGGGAGAATACGCTATCCCATCCGTATTTTACTATGACGGGGAAGATGACGGGTGCATTGGCAAGGATGCATTGGAGCGGGGTTCTGTAGACGCCGACAACATGGTTTTGGATATTAAAATGCGCCTGGGCGAAAAATTTACCCTTTCCGGCAGAGAATTTAGCAGTGAAGAAATTGTACGGCGCATCTATAAAGAAATCCTCCAGACCGGCTTAATGTGCGCGGAAACAAAATCGTTTGAAACGAAGGAGATCGAAGGCATTGTGCTTTCATTTCCAAACCGGTTTAACGATCCGGAACGGGAGCTCCTGCTTCGGTGCGCCAGCAGCTGTATGGGGGAGGCAGAAGGCCCTCTGCCAATATCCGGCGCCATTAAGGAACCGGTAGCCGCCGCCATTTATTATATTGAGCAAAACAAAGAAAACCCAGACCAGCAGATGCAGGTAAAAGACGGGGATGCGCTGCTTGTATATGACCTTGGCGGCGGAACCTGCGACATTGCGCTTGTAAAATATAACTCTGAAATCGACGCAAAATTTGAAGTGGTCGACTCCGATATGATCCGCAGGGGCGGCCGCGATTGGGACACAATAATTTCCGAAGAGCTCACGCGCCAGTTTGACGCGCATTGCCAGGCAAAACACAGAAATGTGCCAAAAACACCGGAACTGGTAAACAGCATCCGCCAGTGCGCGGAACGGATGAAAAAAGAGCTGTCCATTAAAGGCAGGGAGATGGTGAAGGGCAACGCGAACTACCAGTATAACAACCACCCGCAGTCCGCGCGCCTGGCACTGTCTTTCGAACAATTCAACCAGCTGACCGAAAGCCTTTTAAAAGAAACGATGGATTGCCTAAAAAATATGTATGACAAACATGCCAACCAGTACCAGATCAAAAATGTCATATGCGTAGGCGGCGGCTCGAATATGCTGCAAGTCAAAGACGCTATATCCGCATGCATCCCAGATTGTACTTGCCGCTTGTGGGAGCCGGAATACGCCATTGTCAAAGGCGCTACGCTGTATGCGTCCATGCTTGGCAGGCCAAAACTGCAAGAGCCGAAAAATGAGACTGGCATAGCTCTGGACGACAGGGCTATGCTCGCTCTAGATGACGACGGTACATTAGAAAACGAAACTGGCATAGCTCTGGACGACAGTGTTATGCTCGCTCTAGATGACGACGGTACGTTGACTCTAAAAGACGGCATCAGCATAACCTTGAACGACAAGGCTACGCGCGCGCTAAATCGCGCGGAAGGCCTAGCGCCGGACACAAGCACTGCCCCGCCATCCCGGGCAAATGCTGCGAACTGCCTGCTGACACTGCCAGAAGAAGGCTTTATTAGCGATATCGTTTCTTTTACATATGGGATTGAGTACTATTCGACCCGGCTGAAACGTTCCTGCATTAAAAACCTCATTATAAAAAACAGCAGAATGCCTGTTTCTGGCGACTACACCGGCCGGCCCAGATATGAAAATGTAGAATTTGCAAGGCTGCCCGTTTATGAGTCCGACAGCGAGCTTGAAATTTGCGAACTCGACGACCCTACAGCCAAATGCATTGGGGAGCTGCAAGTACAGCTCCCAGCCTCGTTCCAGTCGGTGGAAACAAATATCCAGGTGCATATTACGCTAAACAGCGGACAGATTCTGGAAGTCACCGCTACTTTGCCGGACGGGACGGCTACATCGGCCGTGATCGAACGGACCTATTTGTCTGATCATTCCAATTCTTAAAAGAAAAGAGTGTAAAGCCTCTATAAATAAGCTTTACACTCTTTTGTTATGTTCCAAAACCAAGCAGAACTATAAGCCGGGTTATGTCTCGAATGATCATCTATCTAGGACGGCTGTTACCAGCCGCCTCAAGCGACCTACCTGAAGCTGGCGGGCCACGTCAATGCTTCTGCTCGGTCTTGCTTCGGATGGGGTTTACATATGCCCTCCCTGTTACCAGGAAGGCGGTAGTCTCTTACACTGCCCTTCCACCCTTACCAGCCTGTGGCTGGCGGTACATTTCTGTTGCACTTTCCTGGGAGTCGCCTCCACCGGACGTTATCCGGCATCCTGCCCTATGAAGCCCGGACTTTCCTCACCTGCGGTCTTTCGACACTTGCAGCCGCGATCACTCATTCTGCTTGGTTGTTTCAGGAAATGTTGGTTGTCCAGATATATTTCTAAACAACCCCTTATTAATTATTCAACCACATCGTGCGCAAATTGTAAAGTACTAATTTTTTCCACCGCTTTCTTTCTTGACGGCAGGTTACTTTTCACGGGGTGAGGATATGTAGGATATACTATCAAAAGAAAAATAATAGGTTGTTATCCGGCAAAACGTAAATA
>CASUON010000266.1 GCA_949457475.1 uncultured Lachnospiraceae bacterium | reverse complement strand
GAATGCCATAGTAGTCAATGCCCGCCATAGGAAGGCGGTCCCGGGCCGGAAGACAGTATTCCTCCTTGCTGATCTCCCCAAAGGCAAATTTCTCATACAGCTCCCTTGCACAATTATCCAGCAAGCGGCAGTGCAAAGGCAGTATACCCATACTAAAAAATACACAAAAAAACTCCTGCCCCACCCAGGCAAAAGCTTTTTAAAAATAATCGCTAAAAATGTCGAACAAAAAAATAAAACCGTTGCGGTCCATATATGGATTACAGCGGTTTCTATACTATTTTTCTCCCTTTGCAAATGATCCATAAAGCAGAACTTCTCCCGCACCGAGAAAAAGTCATGCCCTGTCATTCCTTTAGATTTCTTGGATTTTTCCCCTCAATACATTTCCAGCTTATGCGTTTTGTTTTATATTCATCCTATCTGTTATCTTCACAGGCATGGATCTGTATACTGCCAGATCCATGTCCGCCACCACCTCTTTTGTCCATTAAAAATATCTGTTGTTTACTTTGAATCATCCTGTTTGCCGATATACGCCAGCAAACCACCGTCAACATAAAGGATATGACCGTTTACAAAATCCGATGCGGGGATTGCCAGAAACACCGCAGGCCCGCCCAACAAGTTTCTTGAATGCCATATTCACAAGAACAGGAAAAAACTGCCAGTTATTCGGCACAAGCGACTGCTTGTTGATAAAACTAAGCCATACAGCAAGGTTATTTTTGACAGTGTCTGTTAGAATATGTCCGTTGACAAAATCAGACGCCGGAGATGCCAGGAATACCGCAGGTCCGCCCAGATCCTCTGCTTCTCCCCAGCGGTTGGCCGGTGTCTTGGAGCGGTAATTTTCAGGAACATCCCGGTCACCAAGGGCAATAATGGTAAGTACCAGGACAACAAAACTGGCGATCAGCATAATGATGACCAATTCCTGCATTGCCTCCAGGTTCATTCCCCCATGCTTTACCATCAGGTAACCGCTTAAAACTACGCCCATAACCATATAGAACACTTTGCTCCAGACGCCCATCAAAAACCCTAGCTTGTTCCGTTGAGCAGGTTCATTCATAAAGGCGCTACGGGCGCCGCCATGAGCCGTCATCATGAAGCTATAACCAATAACATATACAACGTAAATCAAAAGATAGATGGCAAGATTGCCGCTGGGAACGCAGAAAAAGAAGAGGCCGAGTATGGCCAGCGATGTAATAACCCAGCCAAGCGCCATCATTGGCCGATACCGTCCGAACCTGCCATCGGTGCGTTCAATGATGAACGCGACCACAGGGTCAGTAATCGCGTCAAAAATGCGGGAGCCAGTGGCAATCACCGCCGCTGTGGTGGCAAGAATGCCATAATAGCCCGTTGCAAGGTAACTGATGAAGCCCATAACATAGAGGAAACAGTTAAGCATCACATCGTGGACGGAAAACACATAGAGCTGCCAGGGCTTTGCGACATTGTATGTTATATCTTTTGTATTTTGCATATTGATGTTTTCCTTTCATTTTTACTGTTAAATTTACCAGATAAACATTGCCTTTTCCTTCAGCCTGAGGACCGCCTCGATAAAATAATAGTCGCCATAGATGATCGGCACATGGGTTTCACTGCCATCCGGATCATGATAAAAGAAAGTGCCCCCGCCCATGATTGAATCCTCATCAGGGTTCCAGTTGCAGAATTTCTTTTCACAGGCTTTCAGGATATTGACCGCCGCCTGCGTGTACAGCCGCTTCTCATATTCGCCTACATGATCTGCAATTTCCAATAAACCTGCTGCCGTAATCATGCCTGCAGTTGTATCATATTTAACCGGTTCAAATGGTGCACGATAATCAACAAGCGGCAGCCATCCAGTGACGGCCATGCTGGAAATACAGTAATGGGCGCATCGTTTTGCTGTCGTCAGAAAATTTTCATCACCTGTATGATGATAACTGAGCGCAAAACCGTATACTGCCCAGGACTGGCCACGGCTCCATGCTGACCCTTCCCCGTATCCCTGCCCTCCGGGGCTATGGTCTTTCTCGTCTTTCTGATAACCGAATGGAGCGGTAATAGCCATATACTTGCCCTGCATTTTCCTTGCGTGGAGTGCGCTCTTGAAATTCCGATGGAAGAATCGGTAAATCCTCATAGCACCATTTTGAATATTTAGGGTTATATTAATCTGGGTTGTACATTTCCACTAAATGGCCAATACACCATGTAACCCATATGGTAAGCCCATAGAATTCAGAATAGCCTTCTATATATCCATCGTATTTCGTAGTTTTTCTTACTCTAAGTGCCCCAGCAATTGCTTTTCCAACACTCGGTTTCTCACTTACAATTAAAATGTTTGCCATACAGCATCACTTTCCTTTGCTTTTTCTCTCTTTTGTAGGAGTCAATCTGTTTTCTTAGTTGCACTCATTTTTACCTTCCAGTCTATAAAATATGGTGCCTTGGCAGTCAAGTCCACCTCTATCCCTGAAATGCTGCCATAACTTCCCCTGATTGTCTTTACCCTCCCACATGTGACATTTACCATTTCACCCTCACGGATGCCTGCATAAGCGCCAAGCGCAATCCCGGCCGTAATATCCGGATCGTATTTCTTCGCCTCGTACAGCAGGAGGTCCGGTAGCCGTCTTACAAGGACTGGGATATCCGTGTCTTTCTCATACAAAACCAGACAGGGGTAGTTCTTCTTTTCTCCATCATTACCTACAATCGGAACCGTCCTGTTCATAAACACAAATCTGCCACGGTACCTGGTAGTATCTTTGGGGGCGAATAAAACGATGTTGCTCATATTCGTCTTTTCCTCCATCCGATAGTTAATATTCTTCATTTCTCAAATTATAATAGATTTATTTTATCGTTTCAACGCAAACACCCTTTTTTATTTTGCGAATAAGGGAAGGGTGTAAGGTACAATCCATTATAGAATGGGAGGTAGAGGCAATGTATGAAGATTTCGTCCCGGAACGGCGGGCAAAGCTGCGAACACAGCAAGGCATATCTGCACGCGATATGTCGTTGTTATTGGGACAGGCAAATAACTATATTAACAACATTGAAAATAAAAAGTCCCTTCCCTCCATGCAGTCCTTCCTTTATATCTGTGAATATCTGGGTGTGACGTCCCAGGAATTTTTTGACGAAGGCAACCCGGACCCGCAAGCCTTAAAGGAATTTATCACAGAGGCAAAAAAACTGGATTCCAGGTCAATAGGTTATATCCTCGGCATCATGAAAGAACTGAACAGCAGGCGTTAAGGCGGTCACGGTGTTGGCCGCTTTTGCTATTCTGTAAATTTTTTTCGTGCCCCCTTGCATAAATACTCCAAAGTGGATATACTATAAGTAAGAAAGTAAGAACTTCCTACTTTCAAACTCAAAAAGGAGATGATTCTATGCTGGCAGAATTACGCCAAAAAGCCCAGGTCACGATACCAAGAGAAATCATTGTCAAGCTCGGCCTGTCAGAAGGCGACAAACTGGATATTTTCGAAAAAGACGGTTCCATCTGCATCATGCCGGTAGTCGTCTACCCAAAGAAATATTTAAGCGAACTCAAAGAAGAAATCAGCGGTGTAAAAGCAAAGCTCGCATCCGGGGAACAGCCGGTCTTTGACAGCGTGGACGCCCTGTTTGACAAATTGGAGGCAGAATAATGGCGTATGAATTTACCTTTACGCCCCGTTTCCAAAAGCATTTTAAGGGCCTGACCGCACAGGAGAAAAAGCAGCTTAAAAACAAGCTGGAACTTCTGGCTGAAAATCCTTCCCATCCGTCGCTGCGGACCAAACGCATCCAGGGCACCACGGACCTTTTCGAGTGCAGCGTCAACATGGACATCCGCATTATCTGGTATTACGAAGGCGATAAAATGATTATCCTGGTGGACGTAGGGCATCACGACATATTAAGGCAGTTTTAAGCAGCGGGGCGGTACGCCATGACAGCGTACCGCTTTTTGCTGCCTTTCTTTTATTTTACCCTGCTATCCTCCTGATATGCCCAATCCCACTACCGGCGATAAACCAAGAATCACTCCCGGAATGTCACTTTTTTATTTTCCTGTACTTCCAAACCCGCCTGTGCCGCGCTGCTTACCCAGCTCCGAAACAAAGTCCGCAATGACAACCGGGGTGATCACAAGCTGCCCCACGCGGGAGCCTTTGGAAAGTTCCTGCGTCTGGCTGCTTACATTGCTGATGATCGCGTGAATCTCCCCGCGGTAGCCGGAATCCACTGGCGGCAGCTCACAGACCAGCCCTTTTACCGCCATGCTGGTGCGCGGGAATACATAGTCCGCATATCCGTCCGGCACTTCAATCCCGAACCCAAGAGGAGCCTTTGCGATCTCGTCCGGCTGTAACGTGCAGGCGTAAGGCATATAGACATCCGCGCCGGCGTCGTTCCCATGCGGACGGAAATGCATTTCAGGCGCTCGGCAGATAAATCCAGTCGTGCATCAGGCATACGCTGGGCTCGTCCTCCCTGGGAACCATGTGGTAGGTACATTCCCCGTACACAGTCCGCTTGTCCTCGATCTCCATGCCATACGCCTTGTAGAAGCGGTATTCCAGGT
>CASUON010000265.1 GCA_949457475.1 uncultured Lachnospiraceae bacterium | reverse complement strand
GCAGCCCGCGCAGTATGGCGTGCCGGATGTTCGTCAAAATGCTGCGTCGGACATGGATTTTCCCCTAGGACAGGGGCAGCCCGCGCAGCAGCTTGGCGGCGCGGCAGACGTCCGTCAACGGACAGCTACGGCTATAGACGGCGTGCCGGGGGCTTTGGACAATATTTTTCCGATTACAAATCAGAAAGTAGCGTTGCAGCCTAATATGCCGCAGCCAGATGTAGCCCAGCACCAAGAAAACGATGGGGATTTTCCCGCAAAAGGGCAAATGACAAGCACTTCTTCAGCCATTGCGCGCGCAGAGGACATTTTGGCGAACACAAGCGACTTGTTTGCCGAAATGCTGCCAGACATTGCTACGATACAAAGGGAACGGGAAAAAGGCCGCATTATGGAAACGGAATCGCCGGGACGGGAATGGACCAGTATATGTTCTGTTTCGAAGGCGGCCGGGAAAACTTCAGATGACTCTATGCAAGAAGCGGATGCTGGCACACATGCCAGCGAACCGCAGGCATATGCGCCAACTGCTGCTATGTATGCCAACGAACCGCAGGCATATGCGCCAACTGCTGCTATGTATGCCGACGAACCGCAGACTTATGCGCCAGGTACTGGCGCGTATGCAGATGATTCGCAAGCAGATGATCCGGCTGCTGCTATGCATGCCGGCGTGCCGCAAGATTCTGTGCATGCATCCTGCCAGACGAACGGGATTGTAGAACCGCAAGATGCATTGGACACCTATCCAGACGCAAGTATGGAAAAAGACGGGCTTTTCGCAAATGAAGCGGCGGATATTTGGGATGACTTGTCAGAACTGACGTCTGATATTTCCGGCATGAATAGAAATCTCCAGACAGGGAATATGGCTGGGGGTGAAAGAAATAAAAAAGATGAAAAAAATAATACAGATGATAAATTTTCCGAAATCCAAGAGGCGGTAACGCAGGTAAAACGTGACAATCCAAAACAGACAGCCGCGCAGGCGGCTGCCGCCGTAGCGGAAACCGCCGTACAAATCAGCCAGTCCCAGGCTCCTCCAAAGCGCAGGCATGTCTTTCCGGTGGTCGACCTTTTAAAACGCGGCGACCCGAACCGGACCGGGGATTCCAGGCAGCATCTGCAGGAGACTGCGCTAAAGCTGCAGCAGACGCTGAAAAACTTTGGCGTTAACGTAACGATTTTAAACGTAAGCTGCGGCCCGTCCGTTACCCGGTATGAAATCCAACCGGAAATGGGCGTCAAGGTCAGCAAGATCGTAAACCTGTCGGATGATATTAAATTAAATTTAGCGGCCGCGGACATCCGTATTGAGGCGCCGATTCCTGGGAAACCTGCAATCGGCATCGAAGTGCCAAACAAAGAAAATGTTACCGTCATGTTTCGTGACTTGATTGAAGCGGAAGAGTTCCAGAAGCATAAATCCCCATGCGCGTTTGCGGTTGGGAAAGATATCGCGGGCCAAGTCGTTGTTACAGATATTTGTAAAATGCCACACCTGCTAATCGCGGGCGCTACAGGCGCCGGGAAGTCGGTGTGCATCAATACGATCATTATGAGCATATTGTATAAAGCAGCCCCGGAAGACGTCAAACTGATTATGATTGACCCGAAGGTCGTGGAATTGAGCGTCTACAACGGAATCCCACACTTGCTATTGCCAGTTGTCACCGATCCGAAAAAAGCCGCAGGCTCCCTGCACTGGGCTGTATCGGAAATGGACGACCGTTATGGGAAATTTACCACTTACGGCGTGCGCGATATTGAAGGGTATAATGCCAAAATCCGGCAGATTGCATCAGTTGCAGATGACCAGAAGCCGGAAAAAATGCCGTATATCATAATTATCATAGACGAGCTGGCCGATCTGATGATGGTTGCGCCCGGGGACATGGAAACGGCAATCTGCCGCCTGGCTCAAAAGGCAAGGGCTGCGGGTATCCACCTAATCATTGCTACGCAGCGTCCATCCGTAAACGTCATTACCGGGCTGATAAAGGCTAATATGCCTTCCCGTATTGCGTTTTCCGTAACTTCCGGCATTGATTCCCGTACGATCTTGGATATGAACGGTGCGGAGAAACTGCTTGGAAAAGGTGACATGCTGTTTTACCCGCAGGGGCTGCAAAAGCCGGTCCGCGTACAGGGGGCGTTTGTATCCGATCCAGAAGTATTGAGCGTTGTAGAGTTCTTGACCGCGCAAAACGGTATTACGCAATACGACCGCGCGCTGGAACAGCAGGTGGTAAACGCATCCGCAGACTCCGCGGACAGTGCGGCGTCTTCAGCAGAAGACAGCCGGGACGCTTATTTTGCAGATGCCGCGCGGCTGCTTATGGATAAGGAAAAGGCGTCCGTCAGCATGTTGCAGCGGTATTTTAAAATTGGATTTAACCGTGCGGCCAGGATTATGGACCAGCTTGAAGAAGCAGGCGTCGTAGGGCCGGAAGAGGGCACGAAGCCCCGCAAGATACTTATGAGCCCAGAACAGTTTGCGCAGTATGAAGAAGAGTGCCTGTAAAAGAGTGCCTGTAAAATAGAAACATAAGTACGAAATGCATAACGGAATTACACAAGATAAATGCATAGCAGATACACAAGAGAAATATGGTACAGATAGAAAAAAACAGTAGAAAAAAGACAGAAAGGAAAACGCGATGGCAAAAGTAATTGATGGCAAAAAGATTTCCCAGGAGATCAAAGAAGAGTTGAAGCAAAAAGTGGCGGAGCTAAAACAGCAGGGTAAGCAAGGGTGCCTTGCGGTCATCCAAGTCGGCGCAGACCCGGCCTCCAGCGTCTATGTCAGAAACAAAAAGCGCGCCTGTGAATATATTGGGATCGCGTCCGCTTCATATGAGCTGCCGGAAGAAACGACAGAAGCAGAACTTTTGAAATTGATTGGACAGCTGAACCGGGATGCGCAAATAACAGGAATCCTTGTGCAGCTCCCGGTTCCGGAGCAGATCGACGAAAACAAGGTCATCCAGGCAATTGACCCTTCCAAGGATGTAGACGGGTTCCACCCGCAAAATGTGGGCGCGCTCGTAAGCGGCCTTCCGGGCTTTGTTTCTTGTACGCCTGCGGGTATTATCCAGCTTCTCAAACGTTCCGGAAATACGATTGCAGGGAAGGAATGCGTTGTCATCGGGCGCAGCAATATCGTAGGCAAACCGATGGCTTTACTGATGCTGCGTGAAAACGCAACGGTAACCGTCGCCCATTCCAAAACCGAAAACTTGCCGCAATTGTGCAGCCGCGCGGATATCCTAATCGTTGCGATCGGCAAGCCCCGCTTTATCGACGCTTCGTATATTAATGAGTGCGCGGTAGTAATTGACGTCGGCATCCACCGGAATGAAGAGGGGAAACTTTGCGGCGACGTAGATTATGAACAGGTTATGCCACATACGGAAGCGATCACGCCGGTGCCGGGCGGCGTTGGCCCAATGACAATCGCAATGCTTATGCATAACTGTGTCGAAGCGATGGAAAAACAGTGATCCAAGGAGGACTGGCATGAAATGAGATGTTCCAATTGCGGCATGGAGCTGGATGCCTCCAGCCAAACATGCAGTCACTGCGGCACTGCTGTTTCACAAAATTTCAATTATCACAATATGGAGAATGAACTGTTGAACACTGTATTAGAAGATGAAAATATGACGGCTTATCCCCCAGACGGCTCACCAGATATGCCGGATAACGAACAAGAGCCAGAAGTAAAAAAACAATGGGGGAAATTAGGCGCGGCGCTATTGACGAGCGTTGCCGTTTTTGCAGGCGCAATGTTTGGGCTGCAAAGTTTTTCGGATGAATACAGCTATGAAGAAACGGAAACTGGGTATCAGGAATGCCTGTTACAGATCGTAGAGGAAGATTATGAAAAGGCGCTTGCATCCGTAGAGCGGCTTTTAGAGAAAGACGAAACAAACCTGGAGTACTTGTCTTTAAAAAATACAATCTGTATGGAAACCGGTAATAAAAAAGCGCAGATCAAAGTACTGCGGAAAATTATTGCACAAGACCCCGACAATTACCCTGCTTATGAACAGCTGCTGGAGCTGTATTTGGAGGGGCAGAAACAGGACGCGATCACCAAGCTGGCGGCAAACCCGCCAAATTCGATTATTTCTTCCATGATAAAAGCGTGCATGGTCGACGCGCCGTACCTGGAGCTGCCGCCGGGCGTTTATGATTCCAACCAGCTGCTCGAGCTTACAAGCGAGCAGGGGCACAATATTTACTATACGTTGGACGGCTCATCGCCGCAGGAAAATGGCAAGCTGTACAGCGAACCGATTCCTCTGGAACAAGGATACCTCTACCTTGTAACCGCTGTGTGCAAAAATAAAAACGGAACTTATGGGGAGGAATCAAACGGCGAATACCGCATCGGGATCAATGCGGAAATGGTCAGCCCGTTCGCCACGTTGGAACCGCCGGAAGTCGTTCCTGAGGAAGGCGCCTATACAACCGCACAGCTAATTACAGTCAGCGTTCCGATCGGAAACCGCGCATATTACAGCTGGACGGCTGGGGAAGAGCTGACGCCGGAAAACGGTACGCTGTATACCGGTGGCATTGCAATGCCACCGGTATA
>CASUON010000264.1 GCA_949457475.1 uncultured Lachnospiraceae bacterium | reverse complement strand
ACCATTCTGCTTATTTACAATTGTTTGATGTTATTAGCACTCACTTGTTTTGAGTGCTAACTGATAGTTCATATCATATGTTTTTATCTTCTGTTTTTCAAGTATAACATTTTCCCATTTTTTCATCTGTTTTCATTTTTTCTCATTTTATCTCTTCTATTCTCACTTTTTCTCACTTTCACAAATAAATTATAAAAAAAATATGAATTCCATAAACATACAATTTATAAAATCCATACTTATCTGCTGTAACTTGCCATATATACATCCGTTATGCCGCATTTTCATACGTTTTACCTTACTGCCAGTAATCAACTTGGCATCCCGCATCCGCTGCTACGCTGGTTCCCTTTGCGTGCTGCTGTCGGGCTCCTTAAAGCAGCCCCTAGCTAATCCCGTTTCGGAATGCGCTGTGCGTATCAATGTTCAACGCGCGGCACCCTTTCCTGTAATCACAAGTGCGCACATAAAAATTATAGTGCCTGCGGAATTTTACCGGGTCTTCGAAGTATTTCCGGCAAAACGCGGTAACCGGTTCGTTCGCATCCATCCATACCCGGTAGTCTATGCCGGCTTCATCCAAGAGTTTCCGTTTTTTGTGGTACAATTCCTCCGAATGGGTTCCATAAAGGGAACGCCAGCGGTGTTTACGGAAATTCCGTTTTTTACTTTTGAATAATCCCATAACATCCACCTGTTTCCTTTCATTTACGTTTATAAGTCTTTACATTATTAATCATACTACAATACACGCCGAAAGTACAGCACTATTTGTATTATTTTTCAAATATCGAAGACACTATTGATGACAGTCCTGCATATTTATTTTGACTTATAATAAATTGGTACATGCTTGTTTCATAATTACAAATAAATATACCCATGGAGGAAATTTTTATGCCACTGGATTATAAAATAATCGGCGCAAATATCAAAAGACGCAGAAAAGAACTGCACATTACCCAGCAGCAGCTTGCCGACGACTTGTATATCTCACTCAGCCTTGTCAGTAAATTGGAACGCGGCGTAAAAGCGGTTAGTATGGATACGTTCCATTCTATCGCCGAATACCTCCATACAAGCATTGCGGTTCTTATGGCAAACCCAGACGAACCTGCCGTACAGCACAATGCATTAATCCGTGAAATCGACACCATGCTGGAAGATATGGACAACCGGCATCTGCATATCGTAAACCAGCTGATGAAGACTTATACAAAACAGTTAAAAGAAGTCTGCCCATCGTCCCCAGAAGGGCTGGATTCGGATTCGGGGCAAACGGATGGACCAAAGCGAAAAGACGCGGAAACATAAAATCTGCATAGAAAAAGCGGGCATAGCCCGCTTTTTTACTATCCTCTCATATTTATTCTTTTAACATATCTTCCAACGCACGCTCAGCTTCTTTCAACGCATCCGCAATGCCCGCCGGGTTCTTTCCGCCTGCCTGCGCCATATTTGGCCGGCCGCCGCCGCCGCCGCCGACTTTGCCCGCAGCTGCTTTGATTAAATTACCCGCGTGCGCGCCGGCCGCCACTGCTTTTTGCGTCGCCATCGCAACCAGGTTTACCCTGCCGCCTTCGTCTGAAGCGAGCAGCACTACGCCTTCACCCAGCTTTTCCTTCAGCTGGTCGCCGAGCCCGCGCAGGCCGTTCATATCGACGCCGGATACTTTTGCCGCGAGGAATTTCGTGCCTTTTACTTCCCGCACCTGGTCTAAAACGTCGCCGAGCGCTTCTTTCGCCGCACGCGATTTCAGCGATTCGTTTTCTGAGGACAATTCTTTTACCTGCGCCATCAAATGCCCCAGCTTTTCCAGCAAGGTCGCCGGCGTTGCTTTGACTGCCCGCGCCGCTTCTTCCAGCGTTTGCTCGATCTTGTCGTAATATGAAAATACCGCGTCCGCAGTCAGCGCTTCAATACGCCGCACACCGGCCGCCACGCCGGATTCCGATACGATCTTAAAGGCCGTGATCGCGCTGGTGTTTTCCACGTGCGTGCCGCCGCATAATTCCGTAGAAAAATCGCCCATCCGCACGACGCGGACCGTTTCCCCGTATTTTTCGCCAAATAAAGCCATCGCGCCGGTCTTTTTCGCTTCATCCAAAGTCATGACGTCGGTGCGCACGGCAAGCGCTTCTGCGATTTTCCGGTTTACGATCTCTTCCACCTGGCCCAGTTCTTCCTTTGTCATCGCGGAAAAATGGGTAAAGTCAAACCGCAGCTTGTCCGGCGTCACTTCCGAGCCGGCCTGTTCGACATGGCTGCCCAGTACGTCGCGCAACGCTTTTTGCAGCAAATGGGTCGCGCTGTGGTTTTTCGCGATCTTTGTCCGGCGCGCCGTGTCTACGGTAAGCTTGGCTTCGTCGCCTACTTTGACCATCCCGCGGATACATTTGCCGATATGCCCGACTTTTTCGCCAAGCAGTTTTACCGTATCTTCGACCTGGAAAGCGCCTTCCTTTGTCTCTATCAGACCAGTATCGCCGATCTGTCCGCCCATTGTCGCGTAAAAAGGCGTCCGCGCCACAATGACCGTCCCAGCTTCGCCGTCCGAGAGCGCTTCTACCAGTTCTGATTCCGTCGTCATTACTGTAATTTCAGACGTCCCGCACAACTCATGGTAGCCGGTAAATTCCGTTGTAACGCTAGGGTCGATAGATTCGTACACCGTCGCGTCCGCCCCCATGTAATTCGTAGTTTTGCGCGCCTCCCTCGCTTTTTTGCGCTGCTTTTGCATACACGCTTCAAATCCTGCCTCGTCGGCGGAAAGCCCTTTTTCCCCCAGTATCTCCTGCGTTAAGTCAAGCGGGAACCCATACGTATCATACAGCTTGAACGCGTCTTCGCCGGAAAGCGTCTTCGCCCCCTGCCCTTCCATTTGCTTTTGCATCTCGCCAAGGATCGCAAGCCCCTGGTCGATCGTCTTATTAAATTTTTCCTCTTCCTGGGTGAGCACTTTGAATATAAACGCTTTCTTTTCTTCCAGCTCCGGATAGCCGTCCCGGCTTTCGGTAATAACCGTATTGCTCAGCTGCGCCAAGAAGGTACCCGCAACGCCCAGCATGCGCCCATGGCGCGCCGCGCGGCGGATCAAACGGCGTAAGACGTAGCCGCGCCCTTCATTGGAGGGCATAATGCCGTCGGACACCATAAACGTAGCCGAACGGATATGGTCTGTAATCAGGCGGATCGATACGTCGTCCAGCGCTTCTTTATGGTAGGATTTGCCGGAAAGTTCACAGACTTTATCCCGGATCGCCTTCATCGTATCGATGTCAAATACGGAATCTACATCTTGCATCACAACGGCCAAGCGCTCCAGCCCCATGCCGGTATCGATGTTTTTCTGCGCCAGCTCTTCATAGTTGCCCTTTCCGTCGCCGTCAAACTGGGTAAATACATTATTCCATACTTCCATAAACCGGTCGCAGTCGCAGCCGACTTTGCAGTCCGCGCGCCCGCACCCGTACGCTTCGCCGCGGTCGTAATAGATTTCTGAACAAGGGCCGCACGGGCCTGCGCCATGCTCCCAGAAATTGTCGCATTTGCCGTTTTCATCGCGGTAAAACCGCGTAATCTTTTCCGCCGGGATGCCGATTTCCTTGTTCCAGATTTCGAAGGCCTCTTCATCTTCGCCGTAAATCGACGGATAGAGCCGGTCTTCTTCCAACCCTAACGTCTTTGTCAAAAATTCCCAAGACCAGGCGATCGCCTCGTGCTTGAAATAATCGCCGAACGAAAAATTGCCCAGCATTTCAAAAAACGTCAGATGCCTCGCCGTCTTCCCGACATTTTCGATATCGCCGGTACGGATACATTTCTGGCAGGTTGCCACGCGCCTCCTCGGCGGTATTTCCTGCCCGGTAAAATATGGTTTTAACGGCGCCATCCCGGCGTTAATAAGCAATAAGCTCTTATCGTTATGCGGTACTAAGGAAAAACTCTTCATTGCCAGATGGCCCTTGCTTTCAAAAAATTCCAAATACATCCTGCGCAACTCATTTACGCCGTAACTCTTTTTCACGTTATCTATCCTCCAATGTTTTTTTGTGCAGACATGCGCAATGCGGGCACAAGCCATGCCCGCACTGTACTCCTATCTTCTGCTCTGGTTGATCTGCGGCCGGTAAGATGCTTTCGCGTTTTTATTCTCACGAAGCTTCTTTCCGGTCAGCGCGCCCGCCAGCGCAACGACCGCAAGGATTGCCATAATTATCAGATATTGTAAAAAACTGGCTATAAATGCTTCCATTGGATATCCCTCCTATCATCTTTTCGAATTCTTTTTTCAGAATTCTTTTTCGTATCCATTTTAATATCATAACATATATAGATGGCGGTTAATTACCGCCATCTGCGCCGAGCACGGCCGCTCTGCGGCGTTTACATATCCGTGCGAGTGCGCATCCCCCGCAAGGGCTATATATCTGGCAATTATTTAATGGCAGATATATAGTTGCATAATTTTATCCCTGAAAGCTATTATAATATGCTTCTCCTTCGATTTCAACCTGTTTTTCACAGGAAAGCTGTGTAACGGTTACAATTCATGTTATTTTTCATGGGGTGGGGATATCCCTTAAAAATGAGAAATAATAGGTTGTTATCCGG
>CASUON010000263.1 GCA_949457475.1 uncultured Lachnospiraceae bacterium | reverse complement strand
AGTCGGCGGCACAGGCATTTTGATCGGTTTCCTGCTCGGCATCGCAGGGGAACGGCTAAAAGTAGAAGTAGATGAACGGGAAGAAAAGATTATGGGCGTGCTGCCGGGAAATAACTGCGGCGGCTGCGGCTATCCGGGCTGCTCCGGCCTGGCTGCGGCGATTGTAAAGGGGGAGGCCCCGGTCGGGCAGTGCCCGGTAGGAGGCGCCCCGGTAGCGGCACAGATCGGCGAAATTATGGGGGTTGCCGCAGAAGCGGGCGGACGGAAAGTTGCCTTTGTCAAATGCGGCGGCAACTGCGAAAAAGCAAAGCAGAATTATAAATACAGCGGCGTAGAAGACTGCCAGGCAGTGGCGTTTGTACCAAACAAAGGGCCGAAAGCATGCAGCTACGGATGTATGGGTTTTGGCTCCTGCGTAAAGGCATGCCCGTTCGACGCGGTGCATATTGTCGACGGGATCGCGGTCGTAGATCCGGAGGCATGCAAAGCGTGCGGTAAATGTATCGACGCGTGCCCGAACCATTTGATCGAGTTCGTGCCGTATGAATCCCCAGTAAAAGTACTGTGCAATTCCAAAGGGAAGGGCAAAGACGTTATGGCTGCATGTTCGGCCGGCTGTATCGGGTGCCATCTGTGCGAGAAGAATTGCGAGCACGACGCCATCCATGTCACGGATAATATCGCGCATATTGACTATGACAAATGTACCGGCTGCGGCGCATGCGTAGAAAAATGCCCGAAGAAAGTGATCCATATGGTGAAAAAATAAAGCGGAAAAATAAGGTAAAAAATATCAGCCCCATACAATTTCCTCGTTTGTATGGGGCTGTTGCTTTTGTTTGTGTTCCGCTTTATCAGCTAAATGTTATGATAAAATCCTGTTATAATGAAAATTCATTCTGGATGGCATTGGAAACTGCTTCCAACGCAGCCTGTTCGTCCGGGCCGTCAGCCATCAGGTCGATGGAGGCGCCATCCGGATGCCCAAGCCGCATCAGGGAGAGGGAATCTTTTGAATCTGCTACAGATGTCCCCTGTACGATCATAATAACGCTTACAAAAGGCTTTGCCGCCGCAGCAATCTTTGCCGCTGGACGCGCGTGGAAAAAGTCGTCTGCATGCAGCGCGATCGTTTTTGAAATCATAGCCATGCCCCCTTTTTTCGCAATTTACGCAAACAGTGTTACAACTGTCTCGTAGGCAGCGGCCGCCTGGTCAAGAATTGCCTGGTCGGTAATGCCGGATACTTCTGAAAATGCTGCTGCAACGCCAGATTTTGCGATTTTTTCCTGCAGCTGTTTGCTCTGTTCGTCTTCCGGGTTGTTATAACGCAGCGCAGCGCCGATGCCCAGGAATAATTTATCAACTGGCAGGCCGTAGGAGAGTGCGGTAGACAGCGGGCTGACTAAGCGGTCGTCCGCGGACAGCTTCCTTAACGGCTCCCTGCCAACGCGTGTAACGTCGTCTTGTAAGTACGGGTTTTTAAAACGGTTGATAATCTTGTCGATATATTTGTAATGCGCTTCTTTGTCGAAATCAAATTTCTTAATCAGGCCGTCCCCGGACTGCGTCATAGCAGCTTTTACCAGCTCGTAAATCTTCGGGTTTGCGATTGCTTCGTCAATCGTCTTGCAGCCTGCCAGAATTCCGGTATAGGCTGTGATGCAGTGCCCGGTATTTAAGGTAAAGAGCTTGCGCTGGATATACGCCATTAAATTGTCTGCCAGGTTCATGCCTGCGATCTGAGGAATGTCGCCTTTTAAAGCTGCTTTTTCAACATTCCATTCGCAGTATTTTTCTACAACGACGTCTACCGGGTTCTCGCTGCGCACCGGAGGTACGATACGGTCTACCGAGCAGTCCGCAAAGCCGACGTATTTCTCGCAGTATGCTTTTTCTTCTTCGGAGAGTTCTTTATAGACATGTTCTTTTAACTGGGAAGTCGCGCGGATTGCGTTTTCACATGCGATAATATTCAACGCGGTTTCTACATGGTTTGCGCACCGTTTCTGGATGCCTTTTGCGATCGTAGGGGCGATAAAGCCGAGTACGCGCAGGCCAACAGCGGTAGTAAGGATGTCCGCTTCTGCAATCTTGTCCACGATTTCTTCGCCGTTGGACATAATCCCGGTAATATTCGTAATCGGTACGTCTTCTACTTCCGTATCCATCACATGCACGGTATAGCTCTTATCCGCTGCCAGACGGTCAATAATTACCTCGCTGACATCTGCAAAAATAACATGGTAGCCTGCCTGTGCAAGGAGCATGCCGATAAACCCACGGCCGATATTGCCTGCGCCAAATTGAATTGCTGTTTTCATAATAACACCTTCCTTTTCTTTTATTTAGTTAACATCATTTTGCTATGGATGTATCTTTCTATGGTATATTTGTTTACAGAAAAACATTAATGGAATGTATATCCAATAGAATGTACGTTCATTTTGGAGAGGGGAGGGCAGTAGCAAATATAAATATGGCCCTCCCAGCTTATGGTGTCGCAGGGAAAACTTCCCTGCATATCTATAATCACGGGGCACAGGGGAAAATGCATTGTTCATGTAATATGTGCCCCACAGCGGGCAGGGAACCGGGGGAACGGCACACCCTGCCTAGCTGATTATAGCGGTTTTCATACAACTGTTAAGACAGCTGCTTCAAAATCCAGCTTGCGCGGATAATAGCGTTTTTTCATACAACTGTTAAGATAGCTGCTTCAAAATCCAATCCGCATCGTCTGTCGTCTTCATCTTTTCCAGTATTTCTTCATCTTCGAGCGCCTCGCAGATTTTTGCAAGCAAGTCTAAATGCTCGTCGCCAATGCCTGCGATACCGAATACCAGGTTTGCTTTTTCATCGCCGAACGGTACGCCTTCCGGGTACTGGAAACATACGATGCCGGTCTTTTTTACCGTCCCTTTTGCCTGTGTGGTGCCGTGAGGGATTGCGATGCCCATGCCCATATAAGTTGTCACGAGTTTCTCGCGTTCCTGCATAGCGTCTACGTAAGCAGGGCCTACATAGCCGAGTTCACACATCAGTTCGCCGGCTGCCTGGATGGCCTGTTCTTTTGTTACCGGCTTTTGGTTTAATTTAATGCCTTCTTTAATCAATACCTGTTTTTTCTCTGCAGCCGGCGCAGCTGGAGCAGGGGCCGATGCGGCCGGTGCGGCTGGCGTGGATGCTACCGTCGTCAGCTGTGCATACAAAGCGTCCAGTGCAGGGTCGGCTAGGAAGTTTCCAATCGTAACCATCTGTGCGTTTGGCGCGGATTTCATCGCGCGTTCCACCAGGGTCGTCTGTACAACGGCGATATCGCAGTCCGCCGGAATATTGTCTACGGAAGTATTAATTACGGTTAAATCCGGACGCGCCGCTTTGACACGGTTGCGGAATTTGGTTGCGCCCATAGCGGAAGAGCCCATACCTGCGTCGCATGCGAATACGACTTTCTTTACAGAGCCAGCTTCTTTCTTAATGTTATTCGTAACGACTGGCGCGGCTACGCCTTTGGATTCGGCTTTCATAGAAGCCATCTGCCCCTGGGCGTCTTCCAAGCTCTTTGCGCCGGACATCTTGATAATCGGGCTGGCAACGACGAAGGAAACGCCGGTAGCAATGATTACGCCAAGGATCGTAAGCAGCATCTGCGGACGCGGGCTCATAGCCATAAATGCGATAATCGAACCCGGGGACGGAGCGCCTACTAGGCCGCAGCCTGTAATTGTATAAAACAGGATTGCGCATATATTACCTGCGATCGGGGCAATGATTACCATTGGGTTCATCAGTACATACGGGAAATAAATCTCGTGGATACCGCCTAGGAAGTGGATAATAATCGCGCCTGGCGCGGAATCTTTTGTCATTTTATCTTTTGAGAACATCCAGTAGGCAAGGAGTACGCCAAGGCCTGGGCCTGGGTTTGGCTCCAGCATATACATAATGGATTTTCCGGCTTCCGCGGCCTGCGTGATCCCAATCGGCGTAAATACGCCCTGGTTGATCGCGTTATTTAAGAACAATACCTTCGCCGGCTCGATAAAGATTGCGGCAAGCGGCAGCAGGCTCATATTTACCAGCGCTTCGACGCCGGCGCTTAATACGCCTAGTATTGCGCTCATAACAGGGCCGATTACATAATATCCGATAATGGTCATCAACATGCCTAAAATACCGACGGAGAAGTTGTTGATCAGCATCTCAAAGCCGGCCGGCATATGCCCATCCATTGCCTCGTCAAATTTTTTGATTACAAAGCCGGCGAGCGGGCCGATTGCCATAGCGCCCATTAACATTGGCGTTTCCGGTGAGCCGACGATACAGCCCATGATCGCGATCGCGCCCATAACGCGCCCGCGGTCGCCGCCTATCATCTTGCCGCCTTGGGAGGCGATCAGGATTGGCAGCAGGTAAGTTAAAATTGGTGTTTGGATAGACGCCAATTGTGCATTTGGCAGCCATCCGTCTGCAATAAACAGTGCGGTAATAAATCCCCATGCGATAAATGAGCCAATGTTTGGCATGACCATTCCGGAGAGGAATTTACCAAATTTTTGAGCAGCAGCTTTCATAACGTTTCATCTCCTTTTTTATTGCTAAGTTTGTTTTGATATTTGCCCTGG
>CASUON010000262.1 GCA_949457475.1 uncultured Lachnospiraceae bacterium | reverse complement strand
GTCAAATACAAGACTGTCGCACATAAAGGTCTGGATTTTCGGGCCGACTTTCGCTTTTACTATTGGAACTTTTTGACGGCGGAGCAGTTTGGGCGTTTGTTCATATACAATGGCGGGGAGCCCGGCTTCTTTTAGCTTCATTTTCTTTTTATCAATAATTAGCATAGGGACAGTCTGGGATGTGGCTGCCATCTGTTTATCGGACTCATCTTTTTTCTTTTGAAGCCGTTTACCCAGAAAATACAAGACGACCATGGCAATCAACAATATTGCAGTGATGGTCAGTAGAACAATTTGCCAGGTTTTCACATTGTTTTCCTCCTCGGTTCATTTTTACGCGCTGTCAAAAATAGCGTCCCTGACATCGCAATTGCCATATATTATAGCATTGATTCAAAGAAAAAGCAATAAAACCTTTGATTTTTCACAATAGTATGGTATTCTTATACTGCAGACCGCCGGAGTTTACAGTAAAAAAATAAGCTAAGGTATCTTGCCGGAGGCCTGCAGTCGGGTTTTATGGCAAGTTTTACTGGTGCGCAGTATAAGTAACGCAAGATTATTTTATATGGAAGGGAATAAGGGATATAATTATGAAAAAAAGAGTAATTACGATTCTTGCAGCAGTAACAGTAGCGGCCGTGCTGGCGACAGCCTGCGGCAAAAGCGGACAGGATGGGGAGAACAAAGGCAACGCGCAGAGTTCGCAGCAGAGGTCAGAAGCGGGAAACATAGAATATAAAGCGCAGGATTGCGTTACCCTGGGGGATTACCAGGCATTGCAGATATCCGTGCCAAACACTTACGAAGTGACAACAGAACAGATTGAAGATTATGCGCAGCGTATGGCGCAGATGTACGCGCAGCCGGATTATAAAGATACGGATAAGAAGAAAGTAGAAGACGGGGATACGGTCAATATCGATTATGTGGGGAAAAAAGACGGCGAGCCGTTTGAGAATGGTTCCGCAAAGGGCGATTATTTAACGATTGGCTCCCATAATTTTATAGATGGGTTTGAAGAAGGGCTGATTGGGAAGAAGGTCGGGGAGACGGTAGATTTAAACCTCCGGTTTCCGGACGTTTATGACCCCAATCCGGACTTGGCTGGAGCGGAGGTCGTATTTACCGTTACGATCAATAAAATTGTAGAGGCCAAAGAGTTTAAACTGACGGATAAGTTTGTCCAGAAAAATTTGAATGTGGATTCGGTCAAAGAATACAAAAAAAATATAAAAAGTTATCTGGAAACAGCAAATGAAAGCTCAAAACAGACCGATACCGTCCAGGCGGTCACGGACAAGCTGGCGGAAATCTGCAAGGTAGAATTGCCGGACGGCTTGTTAGAAGCGCGTGTGGACGATTATGTGACACAATTTAAAAACAGGTATTGTACGGACACAACGTTGGAAGAATATCTGGAAAAGAACTTTAACGGGATGACGGAAGAAGAATTTATCCAAAGCGTTACTTCCGAGATGAAAGTCAACCTCCCGGTGGAAATGATTCTGGAAGTGATCGCGCAAAAGGAAAACATTACGCTGGATGAAGACAAGTACCAAAGCTATGTAAAGACAATGATGGAAAATAATAATTATGAAACCGAAGAAGAGTTCTATAAGGCAAACGGCGTAAACGCGAAAGAAGGCGAAGCATACGCGCGCAAACTGTATGTATGCAACCTGGCGCTGGAAAACATTATTGATCAGGCAGAGATCAAATACGGTACAGGCGCGGATAAAACTAAAACAGATGATGAAACAGATGATTAAATAGATGATTAAATAGAAATAGAAGCGTTAAAAATATGAATACTAGAAATATAAGTATGAAACCATCAGAAACAGAGCGATCAGAATAAAAAAACAGCATTCAAACGGTCAGAAGCAGAACGAATTAAAATCCAAAAAATAAGTATCGGACGATCAGAATCAGAAAGGATGGAGCGGAACATGGAATTAATCAATATCAGGGATTTATTTCGCCACAGCGAAACATATATAGACAAACAGGTGACGGTCGGGGGATGGGTGCGCAGCAACCGCAATTCCAAGACGTTTGGTTTTTTGGTAGTCAATGACGGCACTTTTTTTGAGCCGGTACAGGTCGTATACGGCGATGGGCTGGATAATTTTGAAGAAATCGGCAAAATCAACGTAGGCGCGGCGCTGATCGTTTCCGGGACGCTCGTAGCTACGCCGGACGCAAAGCAGCCGTTTGAAATACAGGCAAAGCAGGTGGAGATTGAAGGGGTGTCCACACCGGAATACCCATTACAGAAAAAAAAGCACGGGTTTGAATACTTGCGGACAATTTCCCATTTGAGGCCGCGTACGAATACTTTTGAGGCAGTATTCCGCGTGCGTTCCCTAACCGCGTATGCGATCCATAAATTTTTCCAGGAACGGGACTTTGTATATGTGCATACGCCGATCATTACCGGTAGCGACTGTGAAGGCGCCGGCGAGATGTTCCAGGTAACGACGCTGGATATCAGCGCCCCTCCACGAAAAGTAGACGGCAGCATAGATTATTCCGGGGACTTTTTTGGAAAACCGACGAACTTGACGGTCAGCGGGCAGTTAAACGGTGAGGCATACGCGCTGGCGTTTAAAAATATTTATACGTTTGGGCCGACGTTTCGTGCGGAAAATTCGAATACGACCAGGCATGCTGCGGAGTTTTGGATGATCGAGCCGGAGATCGCTTTTGCGGATCTGGAGGACGATATGTACCTGGCTGAGCATATGCTCAAATATATTATCCGTTATGTGTTGGAGCACGCGCCGGAAGAAATGCGGTTTTTCAACCAATTTGTCGATAAAGGGCTCCTGGAGCGGCTGGAGCATGTAATGAACTCCGATTTTGCAAGGGTTTCGTATACGGAGGCTATTTCGATCCTGCAAAAGCACAATAAAAAGTTCGAATATCCGGTATCGTGGGGCAGTGACCTGCAGACGGAGCATGAGCGGTATCTGACAGAAAAGGTATATAAGCGCCCGGTATTCGTTTATGATTATCCAAAAGAGATCAAAGCCTTTTATATGAAGCAAAATGACGACGGAAAGACAGTTGCCGCGGTAGACTGCCTGGTGCCAGGCATTGGGGAGATTATCGGTGGCAGCCAGCGTGAAGACGACTATGAGAAACTCCTTGCCCGGATCGAAGAGCTGGGATTGAAAGAAGAAGATTACCGTTTCTATCTGGATTTGCGTAAATACGGTTCGGCAAGGCATGCGGGGTTTGGGCTGGGGTTTGAGCGCTGCGTAATGTATCTAACAGGCATGTCAAACATCCGCGACGTCATCCCATTTCCAAGGACCGTAAATAATTGCGAACTGTAATTGTGCGGGAGGGCCATATGGGACGCAAAAGATCAGCCTGTATCGGGATGCTGGCGCTGGGGCTATCCGTCGCGCTTATGGGATGCGGCGATAGAAAGAAACTGGAGCAGGAGAAATCCACACGCCTAGCAGGCATAGAAAAACTGGACGAAGGGGATTATGAGAAAGCGGTGGAACTGTTCAACCAGTCGCTGCACACACGCACCGGGAAAGTGACGAACCTGGAAGTAGATATCAATTTTTATAAAGCTTATGCCCAAATGGAAACCGGAAAGGTGAAAGAAGCAATTGAGACGTATACGGCGCTGGTGGAGTATGATGAAAAAAATGCGCAGGCATATTATTTGCGTGGCTGCGCCAATATCAGCATTGGCGAGACAAAGCAGGCGGCGCAAGATTTTGCGCAGGCAGCGGAAAATAACGGAGAAGACGGCCAGATGTACGCTGGCATTTATGAGCAGCTGGTATCGGTAGGGATGTTAGATGAAGCGACGTCATATTTGGAAAAAGGATTGAAAATAAAAGACGACAGCGCGGCCGCCGGCCTGTTCCGGGGCCGGCTGTACCTGGCGAGCGGCGCGTATGAAAAAGCAGAGAAGGAATTAAAGAAAGCACTAGAAAACAAGGAAGACGCTGCGAACCTATATCTAGGTGATACTGCGAGGGCGCTTGGCGACAGCGAGGAGGCAGACCGGTATTACCAGGTATATATACAGAAGTTTCCGGACGATTCCGGGGTCTTATATAAATTGGGCAGCTTGAAATTTGAAGATGCGGCGTATGACGAGGCAATCTCTTATTTTGACCAGGGACTGTCCGGAGAAACCGTTACAAACAGGCGGGAATTGTGGTCGGGCAAGATAGCCGCCATGGAACATATGGGGGATTTTGCCGGCGCAAAACGGGAAATAGAAGAGTATCTGGAAAGTTATCCGGACGACGAAGAAGCGCAAAGGGAATATATCTTTTTGAAGACGCGGTAATTATCCGGATTAGAAACTGTTACAGTTCCTTTAGACGCGAATAGACGCGAAGGGGTGCGGCAATATGGCAAATATGATGGATTACTTGGACTGGCGCGGGGATTTGACTTTTCATCAGGCGCCGTTTAATGAAGTAGATAGTTTGCTGTTGACAGAGATTGTCTATGCGGATCTTACAGGCATTGTGCCGGGGCCAGGCGAGCCGGGGGCCGTTTTTTTAAAAGACGCGTCCCGCCTGTTTTGGGAACAGCATACAGAGCAAGAGGTTTTGGAACGGGTTTCCATGACAAAGGCGGCTGCGTTTGTTATGAAAAAGATGGCCGCGAGCAGGCGGTTTGAAAATATCTGCCTGTCTTCCTA
>CASUON010000261.1 GCA_949457475.1 uncultured Lachnospiraceae bacterium | reverse complement strand
CCCGCTGATTCCCCACATGGTTCCCGTTTTTCCCCCGCAGGTTTCCCGCACATTTGATCTGCCAGCGCAAAATACAGCGTCCCCCAAAACAGCAGGTCGATGGAATACAGGGTCATGGTAAATACGGAATACAACAGCATGTAAAATAACAGAATCCGCTGCCTTTTGCACGATTTTACAAATACAGCCACAACTGTAAGCAAATACACCAGCACGCCCAACGCCCCGAAATAATACATCAGCCTCGGCCACGTAGACAAAAAAGGCATGGTGCCGGGCAGGGAAACAACGCCATGCCCAAATAAAACCTGCATCCCGGTATAATTGTCCAAGTCAAAACCGTAGATAAATCCGCCGACCCTTCCCATCGTGCCGCCGGATTTTGCAAGAAACGTACGGAAAAGAAACCGTTTTGCCAGGCTTGTCTGCATGTAATACAGCAGCAGGCCTGCGCCAAGTGCTACTACAAACAAATCGATCGGGTATAACCTCCCCCGCCGGAATTTCCTCCAAAAATACCAGGCCCACGACAATGCCGCGAGAAGTATCCCGGTAGAACTGCCGCTCAAAAAAAGCCCCAGCGTAAGAATCCCGCATAATAGATACCTGGCCATATCCTTATCTATCCATGTTTTCGCATATTTTTTTGTATCCCGTTTCAGCAGTGCCGTACCTCCCCGCGCATCCCCTTTTGTTTTTTCTTGCGGCAGCAGTACCAGCGTTACCGCAAGGAACATGCCGACATAGATGCCATAGCCCGCCGGCTCGGTAAATACGCTCCTTGGCCTTTGTATCAGTAAAAAAGAGACGTCATAGGCGCTGATATATTCTGCAAACTCCTTTTGTACAGTATCAAACCATGGAATGGTGCCCAGGATATATTTATGGAACACCCGTATCCCAACCACCTGTAGAAATAAAACTGCCGTCGCAACGAGTACAAAAAAACGGTAGGCTATGTACAGGCCGTCCATCCGTATCTCCCGTTGCAAAAAGAACGCAACAAAGACGACAAAATACAGCCCCTGCAGCACGCCCAAAGCGTTCCGTCCTGCCAAGGCCGCCCAAAACAGATGAAAAAGCAGCAGCAAAAGCACCGGCGCCGCCAGATAGCGGCAGGGCACTTTTTTATTCTTCCATAACAGATACGGCACAAAAACAGCCGTAAAGACAACGCTCGCATTGACGCCATAGATATGGTATACGGCAAGGAGGTTGCCCATCATACAAACGATATTGAACAATTTGCCAATCTGAACCTTCAAGTTTTTTCACCTAAATCTTTTTCGTTTAAATCTTCATTATAAATCTTTTTCACTTCATTTTTTCCATATATTTTTTCTATTTATTTTTTCTATTTAACTTTTCTATTTAACTTTTCTATATTATCTTTTCATAGAAAGATACATTCCTACACCTACGGGGAGTGCGATGGCTACCGCCCATTTTTTCCTCACCCCTTTGAACGAAACCTTTCCGGTTCCAAGCAGCGAACAGGCTACATACACTGCTGCGGATTTTAGCACCACATCCGCCCTTTCCACAGCATGCATCCTGACCAGGTGCGCATATGCAAACCCGTTTGGGGAGCATCGGTAGTTCTTCATCCTACCCTGCCTGGTATAGCCGTCGGCAAGGTAGGTTTTCCGGTAGACGGCTTCATGCATCACCTTGTATTTTCCCGGCACCAGCATGAGCATCGCGCTTGTCGCGCATAATTTTTCTCCCGCGTATTCGGGAAACCGGAACGTGCCAATTGCGCTCATTTTGTATACAAAAAACTTATCCCCGGTAAATCCATATTTATAATAACAGTCTGTATAGCTGGTCTGCCTGCAATTTCGCGGCAACCCCTTTCCGATCACCTGGCGCGTATCCATATCGTATGCATTTGAGATCAGCCCGATTGAAGACTGATCCCCACCCTTTGCGCACGAGAGTATATGCTCTACTGCCGTTGGCTCGAATCCATCGTCCGTCTCCAAACAGCAGATCAACTCCGTGCCGCAAGCATCAAATGCTGCATTATACCCGGTATGCGTGCCGCCGTTTTCTTTGTACAGATATTGGATCAAAAATCCGTTCTTCTCCATGGACGCTTCTGTCATCCATGGCTTTACATATTCGTCCGTATGATCGTCGGAACCGTCGTCTACGATCAGCCAGATGAATTCTTTGCAGGTCTGCGCGCACAGATCCCGGTAGCATTTCCCAAGGTGCTGGTCGTCGCCCCTGTTATAAGTAGGGGTAAATACAGTCATCCGGATCTGCCCCCCCCATTTTTGTTTGCCTCTCTATCGCTAAGCGCCTCTTTTGGGGCTGTATTTGTTCCTTTTGCATAAGTCCTTTTATCTCTTTCTTTTATCTCTTTTTTATCTCTTTCTTCTTTGTCCTCATTACTTATCCGCCTGTTGCTTCTTTGGTATTCATTCTCAATCTACCGGTGACATCTTTGGCCCCATTCTTGATCCGCTTCACCCAGGCATTCAGTATACACGCCCTTATATTGCTTTTTCATGTTGTCTAGGTCAAACAAGGCCGCCCTTTGCCGCGCCATGCGCCCATACCGCTCCCTTTCATTTTTATCCTTAAGCCTTAATAGTGCCGCCGCAAGCGCATCCGCATTTTCTGGCTCTACCTTAACCCCCGCGTCCCCTACGACTTCCCTAAGCCCGGGGATATCCGAACAGACTACTGCCTTGCTACAGGCCATAGCTTCTGCGGCGATCAGCCCGAAGCCTTCCCATTTGGAAGGCACGACTACGATATCTGACGATTTTAGAATAAAGTCCGCGTCCGTGCGAAAGCCCAAAAACCGGATGCGGCCTTTTAACCCGGCCTTCCCAGCGTCGGCTTTTATTTTTTCCTTCAGCCGCCCTTCCCCTAACAGGAGCAGCTTGTAGCTTTCCGGCAGGCGGCGCATTGCTTCTATTAGAAAAGCATGGTTCTTTTTTTCAGTAAATGTCCCGGCCATGCACAGCAGGATATCCTGCGCCTGGATGCCGGGAAACAATACCCCGCGCCGGTACTTTCCCGCTTTCTGGTAGCGGCTTAGGTCAATCCCGTTATAAATAATTGGAAACTTCCTAGGATTTTCTGCCGACAGCCATTCCATCAAACTGCCCTTGGTTGCGTCGCTAATACATACCACCCTGTCATAGGACGCGTATACCCACTGCTCCAACGGCCTCATGCTACGGTGGTGGCGCCTGCGGTTATCCGTATTGTGCTCCGTCATAAGCAGCTTGGGAAAGCGGCGCCCACGGGCCTTTTTTAAGAAGGAACAGTAATAAATAACGGGGAATAAATTTGCATGTACGATATCATACTGCCCCTTTTGTATCACGCGGTATAAAGCACGCATCCGTCCGCAATGGCTTTTGCGGTTGGCGACATACACCCGTACCCCCGCCTTTTTTAGCCCCGCAAGGTATTTTTCACCTTTATCAAATAAGAGGAACAGCTCTACTTCTACATGGCTGTCCGCATGCAGCAGTGGCAGCAAATCCGCCAAAAGCTTTTCTGTCCCCCCGCCCTGCATGCCCCTTGTTACAAATAAAATACGCATCGTTATCCCCGCTGTCCGACGACTGTTGTATCGCGCTTTTGATATACTACAGAATCTGCCGGAATATCCCCTGTGATTAAGCTGCCCGCGGCGACCACGCTACGGTCGCCGATCGTTACGCCTTTGAGTATGGTCGTATTTGCGCCGATCCATACGTGTTCGCCGATTACAACCGGCGCGGCGCGAAACTTCCCTGTCCGAAGCCCGCTACGGTAATCATGGTCATGGTCGTACACCAGGACGTTTGGCCCGATCTGCGCCCCACTTTTTACCGTAATCGCACGATGCGCGACAAACATGCAGTTGTAATTCACCCTTACATCGTCTCCTATCTTAAGCGCCGCCCCGGGCCGCGCTTTTAGCTTGCATCCACTGTGTACCCTTACCCTCTTTCCAAGCACCAGTTTTGACTTTCTGGCGACATCGATCACCACATTCGGAGAAATCCGCTCGATACAGCCAAAGACAACCCCTTTGTTGTAAATTGCCTTTAGCAAAACCAGCCTTGGCAGGGTATATAAAACGCTTACGATATTTGCCAGAAAACGGCGCATCCGCCAGGCCACCTCCCCATTCGTTTGATTGTTTCCTTCATATAATATTGCATGAATCCATGCATTTTCTGTTCTTCTTACGTCCCAAAAGCAAGAATGATTTTTCAAACACGCTCTAGTACAGTTGATTTTTTGTGGCCGCACGCTCGATTTCATCCATGTATTTTCTGACGACGATCGTCCGGTCAAATTCCCGTTCTACTTTCTTTCTGCCGTTTATCCCCATCTGCTTTCTCTGCGCAGCCGGCAGCGAAAGGAATTTTTCAATCTGCTTTACCAGGTCGCGGCTGTCTTTTTCCCTCACCACAAAACCGTTTACGCCATCCTCTACAACCTCCCGGCATCCGGGGCGGTCTGTTGTAATAATCGGCCGTCCATTTGCGCAGCTTTCCAGCAGGACATTGCTCATCCCCTCGGGATAATACGTCGGATGGACAATGCAAGACGCAATCCGGTACATGCCGGACATATCCGCGACCAGCCCATGGTACACAATATCCCCTCTGCCTTCCGCTTCTTTTATCATTTTTTCATATCCTCTTTCGCAGCACCCGCAAACATGGAACCGCGAAAGAGGATATGAAAAAAT
>CASUON010000260.1 GCA_949457475.1 uncultured Lachnospiraceae bacterium | reverse complement strand
GAAATATCGCTGGAACAGCTGGAAACATATAGTATGATCCATGTAAAAGACAACGGCATGGGCATCCCAAAAGAAGACCTCCCCTATATTTTCGGGCGCTTTTACCGCAGCCGGAACGTGGAACAGATAGAAGGCTCCGGCATAGGGCTTTATCTATCAAAGTTGATACTGGAAAAAGAAAAAGGATATATGACCGTCCGGTCAGAACTTGAAAAAGGAAGTGTTTTTTCGGTGTTCTTACAAAATTGTTAGATGTTCCCGGCTATCTGTAGCCTTGTTGTAAGAAGCCTGCGGTATATTCTTTTGGAAAGATTCGTTAAGTCGGCCGTTAGGCAGGGCCGCCTTACGGAAAAGTAAAGGAGGCAGTGATATGGCGCAGGTAGTAGTCAGAAATTTAAGTAAAAGCTATGGGGAGGGAGAAAATGAAGTTAAAGCGTTAAAACATGTGGACTTCGAAATCAACCAGGGGGAGTTTGTCGCGTTACTGGGCACTTCCGGGTCTGGAAAAAGCACCCTACTCCACATGGTTGGAGGTTTGGATGTGGCGGCAGAGGGCGAAATTTTGATTCGTGGATACAACATCGCGAAACTAAACCGCAAAGAGCTCGCAATTTTCCGCAGGCGGAATATCGGCTTTGTTTTTCAAAATTATAGCTTGATGCCGGTACTGAATGTATACGATAACGTGGCGTTGCCCGTTTCTTTCGACAAAGGCAGGCATATTGACCACGCGTATATCGAGCAGCTGCTAAGGGATTTAAAAATCTGGGAGAAAAGGACCCGGTATCCGAGCGAATTATCCGGCGGCCAGCAGCAGAGGGTTGCGATAGCAAGGGCGTTGGCCAATAAACCGGCGGTCATCCTCGCCGATGAACCTACGGGGAATCTGGATTCCAAAACAACGAACGACGTCATTGGGCTGTTGAAAACGAGCGGAAGGCAATATAACCAGACCATCCTTATGGTCACCCACAACGAAGTAATCGCGCAAAATTGCGACCGGATCATCCGTATCGAAGACGGCGTCCTTACAGAAGGCGGCGTCCCTTCCGGCAGGGGAGCCCTTACGGAAAGCGGCGTCCCTTCCGGCAGGGGAGCCCTTCCTAACAGGGGCGTCCGCTATGAAAACAGAAAGGACGGTGGGCTTTATGCGTAATAACATCAAATTAGCGGTTTCTTATATACGGTATTATAAAAAACAAGCCGCCGTACTGTTCCTTGGAATCTGTATGTCGGTATTGCTGCTAAACGGAATTGCGTCATTGGTAAACAGCAATTACCATGCCAGCTACGAAGGGGCAAAAGAAGAATATGGCAGCTGGAACTACCGCATCGCGGTTTCCAAAGCATTGGCGGCAGACAACCGGATCATCCGTTCTGACAAGGGGTATGAGCTAAAACAGATCGGCGTCTATTATGCCCTCCCATACAGGGCAGGCAGCCGGAATATAACGCTATGCTATGGGGACCGCCAGTATATGCAAATGCACCAGAGGGTTTTGCTGGAAGGGAAATATCCCCAAAATGCAAATGAAGCCGCACTGGATTATTATGCGCTTCACAACCTGGGCGCGGACGATACGTTAGGCAGCCGCCTGGAGATTGCGGGAACGGAGTATGTTTTGACAGGAATCCTCTCCGAGGGGGCGAAGGCCGCGGACTCTTCCCTTATGGTTTTTACCGCTCAAAAAGCCGTAGCAAAGCTTGGGGCCGAACCGTCCCTTTATCTAGAATTTGCAGGCGGGCGCCGCGCCTATAGCCAGCTTGACGCCTTTTTACAAAAAAATCAGATTTCATTGTCTGACGACTGGGAAATCAATGATGGGATTGCATCCTATGCAGGGGCGGAGCCAAAAGAAACGCTTTTGGATATCGTCCTTACCGCGCTGCATCTGGAAGATGGAAAACTGATCTATCTGTTAGGCACATTAGAAAGCAGCAGGAACCTTTTGCAGAAAATGGTTTTTGCCGTGATGTTTTTATTTGGGGCTTTTATGGTCAACAGTATTTTGCAGGTAATGGCCGAAAAAAGAAAAGGGCAGTATGGGCTGCTGGAAGTGCTCGGGATCGATGAAAAAAATATGTTCGCCACCCTGCTTACGGAGCTGGCGATTTTGTTTCTTCCAGCCTATATGATTGGGGCGTACCTTGGAAACGCCCTGGCGCGGGCTATTTTTACAGGCACATTTAAAATATCCGCGGATGCCGTTGGATGGGGATTTGTACTGTTCGGCCTGTTTCTGGTGGCATGCTGCGCGGGGATTATCCGGACGATGCGTAAGTTTACGCAGGTGGAAAAAATGAAGGGGAATGCCTGGAGCCGAAGCCGCAAGCTGGTCAGCCTAAAAAAGCACAACCTCACCGGGACGCTTAGCAGGCGGCTCTTATTGGCGGATAAGGCCGTCTTTGTAAGTATGGTCCTGTCCCTATCGCTGGGCGGCGTCTTGTTTGTATCGACCACGTATGCCGCCGGCCAGGCGAAACAGAACCAGGCGCACGCTATGCTGACGGATGAGTCCCTTTATACAGACCTGCGGGTATTTATCGACGATGACGACCTGGGAAACGTGATTCCACGAAGCATTGTGGAGGGACTAAAGAAAGAGCGGACAGGCGGGATCAGGGAAATTTTTCCGGTATCGTACACATTAGGCGAAATTCCCCTCAATCACGGCATATTTAAATGGACGTCGTTTTATCCGGAAATAGACGAGCATGCTGACGTAAAGCAGGATGAACATATTATGGAAACATATAATGGGATTGCCACCAAACAGAGTGCGTCGGATTACAAACTGAAAGTAAACGTATATGGATACGAAGAACAGCAGCTAGCGGCCCTTTCCGACTATTTGCTGGAAGGCTCCATCTCCTATGGCAGCATGCGTGAAAACAACCAGGTGGTCTTAAAGACGCTTATGGACGGCGCCGGATATTACGATGGGATTAGGATTCATGCCGGCGACCACATTACATTAAAAGTACCGAAGAAAACGGCGAACGGTACGGCGGATCTGTTGAAGTTCCAGGGGCCAGATGAAAATTATATCGAAAAAGATTTTGTTGTTTCCGCGCTCGTAAGCCGCTGTACGGGGGAGACAGATACGTTTATCGGTTCTGGTACGGATATCGTTAGCATCATTATGCCGCAGCAGATGATGGAATCCAATTTTGACATTGCGGATTACAACAGCATCCATATCAATCTGGAAGAAAACGCAGACAGCGAAGAGGCCAGCCGGCAGCTGGGGCGTTGTACAAAGGGGCTTAACAAATGTGTGGTTCAGGATAATAGGGGAGAGATAGCCAAAAAGCAGGAACGTATCAGGCAGAACATGTATTTCTTTTATGGAATCGCCTTGATGCTGTTTTTTATCAGCTTATTGCACATCACAAACAGTATGAAACACCAGGTGCAGTCCAGGCGATATGAGTTTGGCATCCTTCGTGCAATGGGGATTACAGAACAGGGATTTTGCAAAATCCTAATACGCGAAGGGATGTTCTATGGCATTGTTACCAGCGTGTGTATGGCTATGTTGGTTCTTATTAGCAAAGCCGTCCTCGCCGGCATGATGCAGCACATACTCCGTTACGTGATCGTCGATCAGAATATCCCGCTGTTTCCGTGCCTTGGGATGATTCTAGTAAATATTGCGGTCTGTGTGGCCGTGATGTTGGCGTCCGGAAAGGAATTGTGGAAGAAAAATATTATTGAAGAATTAAAATGTATTTGAAAATAAATAGATGTTTTTTGCGGTCCGGCGGGTCAAAGATGGCCATTTCGGAATATGATACTAAGGAGAAAGTAAATTGTAAAAAGCAAAAAGCAAATCGCTTTTTGTAATATAGAAAGGTTTTTCTATGGACGATTATTCGATACATGAGATAGGATTTGATACAGAAAATGTTCCTGGCAATGACGCGGACGTTTCTTCGCTCCAGGCAGCAGGCCGGGGCCGGGATGTCAAACGGGCGTTTTCCGCAGTGGTGGAAGAAGTTACTTGGGAACGCGGCACAGCCTATGTGCTGATTTCCTATGACCCGTGCCCAGCATGCGGGAATGCGTCTACAGCTAGGGTACGGCTGGTCGTAGGCCGGGATACAGATATTTATGATGAATGGGGGCGGGCTGTCCGCGCCCGTGAACTGCAACGGGGGATGACGGTAGACGCCAGCTTCTCCGCTGCGATGACAAGGAGTATTCCGCCTCAGGCGCAGGCCTATTTTATCAGGATACTTGCCCGGGCGGGGCAGACGGAAACAACATCGGGCAGGATTATGGATGTGGATACAAGAAATAGCTTTATCCTCGTATGGACTGGGCAAAACGCGGCGTCCGCGATCCGGTTTAATATATCTGCCGATACGGTTATTTTAGACTTTTTTGGGAGGCGCATCCCGCTATCAGCCCTAAGGCGGGGGCTGCGTGTGCGCGTGGATCACGCGCCTTATATGACGGCAAGCATCCCGCCGCAGACAAATGCGTTTACTGTGCAGCTGATGAAGTAAACTTCGTATTATCCTTGACAGGTTTCCTTTTATATGCTAGAATGAAGCCAACTTCATGAAGCTGACTTCAGAAATAGAAAGGTGGTACGAGATGCGTACAAAAGTAAGGGAAATGCGCACAAACCGTAAAATGACGCAGCAGGAGCTGGCTGATATGGTTCATGTATCTTCACGTACAATCATTTCGATCGAAAAAGGGCAGTACTGCCCGTCGCTTATG
>CASUON010000259.1 GCA_949457475.1 uncultured Lachnospiraceae bacterium | reverse complement strand
CCGAAGCTGGAACATCAGGGAGGGCTTGCGGCCTGGTTCCAGCGTCCGGGTAACACAAAACTTAAAAACTGTTCCAGAATTTAACTACCGGATAACAACCTATTATTTCTCATTTTTGGGGGATATCCCCACCCCACAAAAAGTAACTTATTTTATTCGCGGGGGAAATCTGTTTGTTAACTTTGCTTGCTATTTATGCAGACATTGCGTATAATAAAAGAGAAGCTATGCAAATAGAAATGCAAATAAAATGCAAAAATAGCTTGGATTATGCAAATGATAGCGCAAATGGAATGCGAAAAAGCCGAAGCTATGTAAATGCAAACGGAATGCAAGAGAATGCGGGATCACATGGTATGCAAACGCAAACAGCACACAGACGGAAGGAAATGGAGGCATGAGGATGATGAAAACATTTGACAAAGGTTACAGGCTGCTCGACGCAATGTACCGGGACGGATACTTTCCAGATTTTTTGGTAGACCGGGTAAAAGAGCCGATACAGGACGTGATCGTCTTTTTGGAAACTGGGGCGCGCGATGAAAAGCAGATACAGTACAAACTAGACAATATGACGCTTGCGATCAATGATATGCAGAAGGCGTTTGAAGAAAACGATAGTGAATTGGAAACGGAAGCGCGGGAGAGCATTGCGGAGACTGTTTCGTATATCTTGGAATGGTTCGGCATTGACATTGACATCGAAGATGCGATCCGCGAGCGCGAATGGTAGATACGCCGTTAAAGAATGACTTTTTTGGCCATAAATTTTGTTGGCATATAATAATATTACAGAAATTTGTTTGCTGTAACGCATACCCTATGGTAAAATAAAAAAGTAGTTTAAAGGGGAAAACAAAAAGAGATTTCCAAAAAAGAATTCAAACAGAAAATCGAAAAGTATAAAAATCAAAAAAGGGGACCAAAAGCGAAAGAAAGGGTGTGGGGAACTATGTTCGGGAATCTGAAAGTACGTACAAAACTAATTATACTGACGGTCATTGCAGCGGCATCTATGGGTGTCATAGGAATTTTGAATTTAAACGGTATGCAAAAATCATATGACCAGTCCGTTTCCAGTATGAAAACCGTACTTTACAGCGACTATGACGCGCAGATCAAAGGCCAGGTAGACAATGTGATAACTTTGTTGGAACAGGTTTATGCACAGTGCGAAGCCGGGGGGTATACGGAGGAAGAAGCAAAGGAGCTTGCGGCAGGCTTGGTCAGGGAACTCAGGTATGGGGAAAGCGGGTATTTTTGGATTGACGATTATGAAGGGAATAATATTGTCCTGTTAGGGGGCGAAACAGAAGGTACAAACAGGCTGGAAACAAAAGATAGCAACGGCTACCAGATGATCAAGGATATTATTAAAAACGGGCAACAGCAAGACGGGGGATATACGGAATATTATTATACGAAGGAAGGGAGCACGCAGACATATCCAAAGCGCGCCTACAGCAAAGCATTTGAACCATGGGAGTGGGTAGTTGGCACAGGCAATTATGTAGATGAGCTGGAAAATCTGGCGGTAGAAAATAATAAGGCGATCCAGTCGATCTTCCAGTCGACAAGGAAACTGTCTATCGCGTCTATGGTTGTAGCTGTGCTGCTTCTTTGCGTGCTGGCGTTTTTAATCGTTACGGATGTTACAAAATCCCTGCGGGCAGCTACGCGGCAGATGAACTGCATGGCGGAAGGGGATTACACCAAAGATTTTATGAACCAGTTTTTAAAGCGAAAGGATGATTTCGGAAACCTGGCGAAATGCATCGAAGATATGAAAAGCTCTATGACAAGGTTAATTAGCCATGTGCAGGCGGAATCCGAAGCAATTAGCGTTGCGGCAGGTTCTGTAAAGGAATGCGTGGCAAAATTAACGGATGATATTTCAAGCGTCTCTGCGGCTACGCAGGAATTATCCGCCGGTACGCAGGAAACAGCGGCTACGACGACTATGGCGAATGAATCCGCCGGCGATATACATAGCGCTGTGCAGCATATTGCACACCGTTCCGAGGACGGCGCGCAAGGCGCCGCTGAAATTAAGGGAAGGGCTGAACAGACCAATACAAAAATTAAAACCGCGCAGGAGAAAGCAGTGCACCTGAAGCAGGAAATCCAGCAGGATTTAGAAACCGCGCTGGAAAACGCCAAAGTTATCGACCAGATTTATGAATTGTCCAGCGTTATTATGAATGTCGTCTCCCAGACGAACTTGTTGTCTTTAAACGCGTCGATCGAAGCGGCCAGGGCCGGGGAGGCTGGAAAAGGGTTTGCCGTCGTTGCTGGGGAGATCGGGGCGTTGGCGGAACAGTCGCGCCAGACCGTAATGAAAATCCAGGAGGTGACGCAGGAAGTAACGCAGGCGGTGCAAGACCTTTCTGGAAACGCCAGGAAATTGCTGGATTTTGTAGTAGAAGATGTAACGAATGATTACAATGACTTTTTGTCGATTGGGGAACAGTACCGCCAGGACGGCGCGCTGGTAGATGAATTAATGAGCGAATTCAGTACCATCGCCCAGGAGCTGTTTGCCAATATGGAAGGCATCCGTAATTCCATCAGCGATATATCCAAGGCGGCGGAAGAAGGCGCGGAAGGTACGACCGAGATTGCGGAACGTGCAGCTGTAATCGCGGGCGAATCGGAAGAAGTACTAGAACAGGTGACAAAGACGAAGCACAGTGCGGAAAATCTGCGTGCGGAGATTTTGAAATTTCATGTAGCGCCGGAGCAATAAGCAGGCCTTGCCCTGCGAAATGCCGACTGGTATTGTTTAGTTTGACAAACAGCCAGCCGGCATTTTTATCTGGAAGGATAACGCAAAGAACAGAATAACAATTGGAACAGTATCATGGTAGGGACAAAATTACAATAGGATAAAATTACATATAGAAAGGAAATGAATAACAATAGCACAAAGTAATAAGATAACATATAGGACAAATTACGTTACACTACAAAAGATAGAATAGAAAGAATAGAAAGAATAGAAAGAATAGAAAGGAAATGAAAATGTCAGATCAAAATATCTACGATACAACAAACGCAGAATCTAAAACCCCCAGCCCCCAACCCCCAGTCCCTCCAAATTCCGGGGCACGGACGGCGGAGCGCAGGGATAAGGTAAATTATTACTTAGACCTTGCGGAAGTTGTCTCTCAGCGGAGCACATGCCTGCGCAGGCGCTTTGGCGCCGTTATTGTAAAAAACGACGCAGTGATTTCTACTGGCTATTCCGGCGCACCGCGCGGCAGGCGCAACTGTACCGATATGGGGGAATGCATTCGAAAGAAATTGAATATTCCGCGCGGGGAGCGCTATGAGCTATGCAGGAGCGTCCATGCGGAAGCAAACGCGATCATCTGCGCGTCTATGCAGGAGATGATCGGAAGCTCCATGTATCTGGTCGGTATAGAAGCCAGTTCCGGGGAATATGTACAACAGACAAACAGCTGTTCTATGTGCAAGCGGATGCTGATCAATGCCGGCGTAAGCAAACTGTATGTCCGTGATACGAAAGAAATATACCGGATGATCGAAGTGTCGCAGTGGGTGGAAGAAGACGATTCGCTAAATGGCACGTTTGGATATTAGGTTTTGTAGGAAGATGGCACTTATTATAAATCTATATATAGTGTAAAAATATAACACAGAATACTATATATAGAAAAATATCTTGACTTCTTTTTCATGAAATGATATGCTTATGAAACGTATAGAAATCGCATAGAATTTGTATAAAGACGATACAAAAATCAAAAATCGTTTAACAATCATTTAAAACACTGATTCAGGGCAAACCAAGGAGTACAGGAGAATAAATAAGTTTATAAAAGCATAGACAAATAGACATATATGTGATGAAATATGTCTATAAGAGCAAAGAGGATTTATTTGTGAACACATCAAATGTCACTAATTATTAACCAAAAGATTTTGCGGAATTGTTAGGCGTATCTGTTAAAACACTACAGCACTGGGACAGAGCAGGAATTTTGAAAGCAAGCCGTACTCCTACTGACAGAAGATATTATACTTATGACCAGTATTTGCAATTTAAAAAATAAAAACAGTGGTAATTTCCAGTAAAGACAGGCTTATTCGTTTCGGATATGGCTGGTTTGAGAAATTTTATTGAAAAATTCAATACAAAAATAATTATTGTAAATAACGAAACACTTTCACCAAATGAAGAGCTGGTTCAGGATATTATACCAAGCCTGCATGTATTTAGCTGCAAATTGTATGGTTTAAGAAAATATAAAAAACAGATAGAGGAGGATGGGGAAATTGCTAAAGAGCTTCAAGACGGAAATAAAACCGACTCCTGGACAGATACAGAAGATAAATAAAGCAATCGGCACATGCAGGTATATTTACAATTTCTATCTTGCCCATAACAAGGAACTCCACGATTATGGTGGGAAGTTTATGGGCGGCAGAAGTTTTAGTGTATGGCTCAATAAGGAATACCTGACAAGTAACCCTGATTATCTGTGGATAAAAGAGGCTAGTTCAAAATCTGTAAAACAAAGCATAATGAACGCTGAAAAAACATTTAAAAGTTTTTTTAAACAGCAGAGCGGATTTCCGAAATTTAAGAAAAAGGACAAGTCGGATGTAAAGATGTACTTTGTCAAAACAGATGTAAAGACCGTCATCCCATGTGAAAGGCATAGGATAAAGATACCAACGCTTGGATGGGTCAGGCTGAAAGAAAAAGGCTAT
>CASUON010000258.1 GCA_949457475.1 uncultured Lachnospiraceae bacterium | reverse complement strand
CCTTCTTCTCGCCCTTCTTCTCGCCCTTCTTTTCGCCCTTCTTCTCGCCCTTCTTTTCGCCCTTCTTCCCAGCCTTCTTCCCTTGCTTCTCTTCTTTCTTCTTCAAGTTCCAACATTCTTGCGCTCATGCTGATAACCTCCTTTTCCAGGTTTTTGTCCCACACGCTTACATACTTTGCCATCCGGGTATCTCTTAGCAACTTTGCAAACAGCAGGGAAACAAATTCTACTGCGCTATCCATCCCTTCATGGACATATTTGTTTTCCAGCACATCTTTATCTACAAACAAAAACACAATCCGGATTAAATCCATTTTTTCTTCCAGGTCCTTCACTTCATCCATCTGACTGCTGTCAAAACCAGGACTGTCACATTGCAGCCGGAAAGCAGCCTTTTGATTCACCAGGTCATAAGTATGCGGCACCAGAGTAATCCATACGGTATATACCTGCTGCAAGCTGTAATAGACGGTCTTTTTCCCGATGGATTTCTTTTGCGCGCTGATAAGCCTTGAAGAATAATATACGGCACGCTTGCCCAGATCATACCCAGGCTTATATTTTCGCTGCATCTCCAGGTCAAACCGGATATTTACCTGGATCGAACTGCTGGTACTATGCTCTTTGCCATACGTTTCCGGCAGCAATACATCCGCTAATATATCATATTTAACGGTATGTTCATTCTTATGCGATATTTCATTGCTCCTGACATTCGCAGTACCTGGGGATAAGCCATCAGCGCCAGGCGCAACATTTCTGATTAAGGAAACTATTTCATCTATACTAAGTTCCCTATAAACTGGCACTGTATATTTTATTAAAACAGCAAGTATATTCCTGTTTGAAAATACGCGTTTAAAACATTCATCCGAGGAGGCGTCGCCGTCATCTAATTCCGTTTCTACCGCTTGTGTATCCTCTTCGTCCAATTTTGCCGCGACCATGCCGTTTTCTTGGAATCCTTCCTCAACTTTATGCTCCATAATCCTCCTTTTACGCAACGGCCAGGCTGTATAGGCTCTTAAGAATGCCGGGCATCCGTACCCGAAAATCCCAGCTACAATCTGTTAAGCTGTACAACGGGCGCGTTGAAAAAGGCGCAAACTAATCGATCTTTAATATCAGCTCCAGCACGCGCTTTGCACACCGCTCCAGGTCTGTCCTGGAGATCGCGCCCTGCTCCATAGCCCTTGCCACACGTTTTGGGTAGCCGCAGCCCATTTTGACATCGTTCCCTGCTTTGATCTCTTTGTAGTGTTCGCCCCTGGTCCACCAGTCCGTTGTAACCATGCCCGAAAAGCCCCACTCTTCCCGCAGAATGCCTTCAAGCAGGTCGTGGCTTTCGGAGGCGCGATGCCCGTTTATCATATTATAGGCGGACATAATGGCCCATGGGTCAGCTTCTTTGACAATGATTTCAAAGCCTTTTAAATAAATTTCACGTAGCGCGCGTTCCGATACCCGGGAATCCGAATGCTTGCGGTTCGTCTCCTTATTGTTGCATGCGAAGTGTTTTACCGTCGCCGCGATATGCTGCGACTGGATGCCGCGCACCATCGCCGCCCCGATTTTGCCGGCCAGGTGCGGGTCTTCGGAATAATATTCAAAATTCCGTCCGCAGAGCGGGTTTCTGTGGATATTTACCGCTGGCGTAAGCCATACCGCCAGATTATTTTCTTTGACTTCCTTTGCGCCGGCCTGCCCTATCTGCTCGACCAGCCCCTGGTTCCAGGTAGCGGCAAGCAGCGTCGCGCATGGCCAAGCGGTCGTATATACCCCGCATTCCGGAGCGATCCGAAGCCCCGCCGGGCCGTCTGCGGTCATGATATTCGGCACGCCGTATTCCGGCAGGTTTCCAAAGCCAAACGTATTGGCAACGGATGTATTCGGTTGCCCGCCAAGCAGATGGATCAAATCCGCGTCGCTTAGCTGCTCCATAAAATCTTCCAGCGAGAGACTACCTTGCGCCACTTCCAAAAGCGGCTTTGCCCCTTTCGCATAAAGCTGGCTGGCCAGGCGGCTCTCCTGCGCGCGGACGGCCGGCAGTATCCCTTCGTCGTACCCTGGTTCGATTTTTTCAAAAACGCAAGCGTTTGGATCGTTTGGCTGTGTCAGCGGAAGTTCTTCATAGCTGCCGTCCGAAAGCATCCGTTTCTTTAAAGCCGCAGGCGCCGCTTTTTGCGACAGCTGCGCGACGACTTCCGGTTCCCGTAGCGTCAGCGCGTAAGACGCCTTTTTTGCATCCCGCACCGAATTTCCAATGTAGAATTCATACGTCCCCGCTTCCAGTACATAGGCAGACGCCTGGATTTTACCCAGGTCGTCATAAGAAGCCATATCCGCCCGGTCCAGCTTTAGCACAACAACCTGGCCCTCTCCCGGGCGCAGGGTACGCGTTTTGGCAAACGCCCCAAGCTCCCGCAGCGGCTTTTTTAAAACGCCCTGCGGCGCGCTGTAATAAAGCTGTACGACTTCCTTCCCCGCATAATCCCCTGTATTTACGACTTTCACATAAAAATAGATCTGCCCGTCCGCCTCCTGCGCCTGTTCGGCCGTAATGGAAAACTGCGTATATGACAGTCCGAAGCCAAACGGGTAGCATACGTTTGACGCGGCGCCTGGAATTGTTTCAAAATAACGGTACCCGACGTAAATATCTTCCGTATAGTCCACATAGTCAAACGATTCGTGGAAATTTTCCGTCGACGGATAATCTTCGATACGCCCGGCAAACGTATCCGGCAGTTTCCCGGACGGCGTGCGTTTGCCACAAAGCAGCTCCGCCGCGGCCAGCCCGCCTTCCATGCCGCCTTGCCATGCGAGAAACGCGGCGGGCAGCGCGGAATCTTCCTTGATCCAGGAAACATCCATAACGCCGCCGATATTTAATACGACCACAATACGCGCAAACTGCCCTTTTACCTGGGCGATCATGCTGCGTTCCATAGCAGTCAGATAAAAGTCCCCTTCCGGAAACACTTCGCCGGACAGCTTTGGCATGGAAAGCGTTTCTTCCCATGGACTGTACTCGCCGTTGTATTCCACAGTCGAACGGTCCCATCCTTCACCGGAAAAACGGCTGATCACAACGACCGCCGTATCCGCGTACGCCCGCGCGGCGCATAACAACTCCGGCGGCAGCTGCGGCTCAGCAAGCATACCGGCAGGCACGCCTTTTGCATACTGGCATTTTACATACTCCCGGTAAAAATCAGATAACGGCTCATACAAAAAGACATGTCCTTTTTGGCGGCTCAGCCCGTCGTAGAGGTTGTGCACATAGGATACCGTTACGTCGCCGCTGCCGCCCCCGCCTTTTACATAATCAAAACTGCCCTTGCCAAACAGCGCAATTTTGCAGCCGGCACGCAAAGGCAGCAGGTTTTTTTCATTTTTTAACAGTACCATCCCTTCCGCGGCTGCTTCTTTGGAAAGCATCCGGTGCGCTTTGGATGCTGTGACGTATTTGCCGTCTACAAGCGGCAGGTTCGGCTGGTAAAGCGCCCTGATCCATTTTTTCATATGATATATTCCTTTCGTAATTTGCTATTTTAGTCCTTTGTCTCCGCCAGCACCAGTATCCCCGCTTTTAAATCAATGGCTGCTTCATCCGAGACAATCTCATTGCTGACCCCAATGGAATGGAACGTATCCATACGGTAGCCTTCCAGCGGGTATTTAAATCCGGTCAGCGTTACGCCTTCTACCGTTGTCGTCAAAGGGATCAAAGAAATATAGGCGCCATATTGCAGCCCCTTTTTCAGCACTGTTTTTTCCTGTATCAGGCGGATACGGTTATGGGCGTCTACCAGATAGCATAACACCCCCTGCTCCATCGCAAGCCCCAGCAGGTGGACGGTCGCAAGCAGATGGTCCAGCCGCGTGCCGGAGCCGCCCAGTATATGGATTTCACTACTGCCTAAAGCCAGCGCGCGGCGCAGGGCAATTTCCGTATCGGTATCATCTTTTTCCGGCCGAAACTGCTGGAACCTGGTCTTTGCATGTTCGCGGAAACGCCGCACAACCGCCGGGTCCGCAGAGTCAAAGTCCCCAAGCGCTTCATCCGGCGCTTTTTGGGCCGCAGCAAAAAAATGGAGCCCCGAATCCGCGGCGATTGTATAGTCAAACTGCTGCATGTCCATATAGGACTGCATAAACGCATAGTCTTTGTTGCCGCCTGTCACGATTAGTGTTTTCATATTTTTTATCCTTACAACATCCTGCCTTTTGGGCGGTACCTGATCTCTTCATATAGCTGGCAATAGTTCTCATAACGCTTTGGATGGATTTTGCCATCCGCCAGCGCCTGCTTCACCCCGCAGTCTGGTTCGCTGATATGGTTGCACCCTTGAAACCGGCAAAACGGCTCGCACGCCGCAAACTCCGGGTAATACTGCTTTAGCTCTTCTTTGCCAATCGGCGGCAAAAATAAAGAGCTAAAACCGGGCGTATCCATAATATACGTATCCGCATCAATGAAAATAAGCTGCGAATGTCTGGTCGTTTGCCTTCCACGCGCAATTTTACGGCTGACCGCCCCGGTTTCCATATGCACGCCCTGCTGGAGCAGGTTGATAATCGAAGATTTCCCAACGCCGGAAGGGCCAGCGACCGCAACCGTCCGCCCGGAAAGAGCTTCTTTTAGCGCTGTGATCCCCACAGGCCGGTCGCCCGTCTCGCGCTCCTGCCTGCCTGGCGCTACATTTTCCGCTCCGCCCCGGCCCGGCAACGATACGCTCTTGAATGGCTCCTCC
>CASUON010000257.1 GCA_949457475.1 uncultured Lachnospiraceae bacterium | reverse complement strand
ATCCCGGAGCGGAACATCAGGACGGGCCTGCTGCCTGGTTCCGGCGTCCGGGATATGAGCGTTTTAGAGCGTTTTCGTATAGAGATAAACCTTGCACCCACAAAAAGAAACTGCTGCGCCATACACGGCACAGCAGTTTCCAATCTTATTTTTTAATTTATTCCATCTTTCCGCAAGTCCACTTCTGCATCCAGCACCGACTTCTCTTTTGCCTCCTGTTCGTCTTTGGCTTTGATTAGTTCCATTTCATGGGATTTATCGCCTGCATAAATGTGCAGCTTGGAAAGCGTATGCCCCTGCACGGCAAATACGGTTTTCTTCTCGTCGCCATACTGCATTTCCAAGGATTCCCCATCCTGGTTGTACACCGCGAGCTCATAATATTCATAATATTTTCGTGCAAGCATCTGATCATACGTGACCTCTTCGCCGCCATACGCCGCAATTTCCTCGTTTTTCTGCCCCCATTGCCGCTTAAAATCTTCTTTTGTATATTCTTCCGGTGAAAGGGTCGTATACGGCGTATCGGAAAATACGATCACCTGGTACGGGGATACAAACACTTTCCGAAGCGTATAGCCGGCTTTGTCATGCCTGTTGATCGGAATTTCCCGGCACTGTGTAGTGTCTACCGAAAACGGCACTTCCAGCTCCCAAGAACCCTGTATCCGGTGTTCCCACTCAATATCATCCTCACTTTCCAATGTCTGGTCCGAATACGCGATTTCGGTCAGCTTGAACCTGGCTATGTCGTCTGTAGCAGAATAGCTGTCCATATCTACTTTAATCATGCCGACAAACGTATGGTCGTCTACTGCCTTTCCTTCAAATTCCAGCCCGAACATATCCATTTTTTGTCCATCCGCTGCCGTCTCGCACACACCCGTTGCATGGATCGACTGGCTCGTCTTATTTTCAAACCGCCTCGTATAATGCGATGGAATATTCGTAAACCCGCCTTCTTCGGATGTAACCTGCGCGGTTAAATAAATCGAATACCCGTCGCAGTACACCTCAGAAGCGGTAATGGCAACCCCCTGGTCGGACGACGTATAAACGCCAGCGTTTTCGTCCACCGCCTTTGTGCCTGCAGCGGCGTTTCCTGTTTCTTCCGCCCCCGTTTCCCGGCCTGCCTTTTCTTCCTCTAACACTACCTTTTTATCATAATTTCCAGCATAGGTCGCATCCTGCGCCACCTGCTCAAAAATACGCCCGATAAGCGGGAGTTTGGACGCCGCTACTGGATTTGTATAAGATAACGCTACAATCCCCGTTGCCACTACGCCGGCAGCTGCCGCCGCCTTTACCCAAGTCCTGCGCCGCGCCCGGCTCCTACTTGTTTTTATCCTTTCCAGATTCCTTTCCTGTTCCAGCACCTGGTTCCTTTCCAGATTCATCTCCTGTTCCAGCACCCGGCTCTTTTCCGCCTTCCATCCAGCTTTTCTTCCGCCCTGTTTTATCATAGTTCCTTCCTCCTTTTGCCCTGCGCATTGCCCGATCTGCTCCAATGTATGGACATACTGCCGCCATACATCGTCCGGCACTTCGATATCCTGCTGTAATCCCCCGATAAACTCTTCATACCTTTTCATATATGATCGCACCCTTTCCCTTTGTATAATAACGCTCCATTTTCTTCCTGGCTGCAGACATGCGCTCTTTGACTGCGCTTTCGCTGATTTTTAACATGGCGGCAATATCTTTGACTTTAAACCCTTCTACATAATACAGCACGATGACGATGCGGTACTTTTCCCCAAGGCACTGCAGCAGTTCCATCCATTCTACATTCGCATAGTCGTCTTCCCCGGCTGCCGCCTCAGGCAGGAAATTGTCCAGCACATACCTGCTGTTCTTACGGTAAATCGCATTGCAGTGGTTAATCAGTATCCGCATCAGCCATGTTTTAAAATACTGCCCCTGTTTGAGCGTGCCAATCTTTTCCCAGCAGCTAAGTGCTGTCTCCTGCATGGCATCCGCCACGTCTTCGTCCGTTTTTACAATCGCTTTGGCAACCTTATACATGCTCTTTCCATAGCGCTGCATCAGGCATGCAAACGCTTCGCTGTCATGTTCTTTCGCTCTTTGGATTAATGCCTGTTCGTCTTCCATTTTGGAAAAATCCCACTCCTTCCTCTTCCGCCAATGCCTTTTGGAACTGTATGCAAACGGCATAGGTTATTTATATACAATTCCTTGGAAATATGAAAAATATTTCGAAATATTTTCTTTTTACACTTATTAGATGGGCGGGACGGGCAAAAGGTCAGAAAAAGTTTTCCTTTACAAAAAAAGCTGGAAACAGGACTTCCCCGTCTCCAGCTTTTTCAGCCTTATTTTCCATTATTTTTTCCCAGCCTCTTTTGCCAGCAGCCAGGCCAGTACGTGCATTGCCTGCTGGAACTGCCCGGCCTCGATCATCCCGTCGATTTCCCGCGCCGAATGCTTCTCCACGTCCAGAAATTCCGTCTGGTCCAATTGCTGCCCGCCAACCCTGCGGCAGCCCTGCGCAAAAAACAGATGCGCGTAATTATCCGCGATCGTCGCATTTGCGGGTATGGTCAAAAGATGCGTCCATGTATCCGCTTCGTACCCAGTCTCTTCTAGCAATTCGCGCCGCGCCGTTTCCAGCGCGTCTTCTGCCGTAGACGTATCCGCATCCCCGGCGGCATACTCCACAGCGGTTGAACGTTCGACGCCCCCCGCCGGGAATTCGGTCGTCACAGCTTTGATCCCATGGCGAAACTGCCTGACGCATAAAAAACGGCTTTCTTCATCCGACGCCACAATAATGACATAATCCCTGCGGCTATAGCTGTAATAAGGCCCGTATTCCGTGCCGTCCGGGAAACGGTATACCGAACGCCGAAAGTCCATCCATTCATCCTGCACAAGATGTTCGGTACGCACCTCTTCCCAGGAGAGCCGGCCATCCGTTTCCTTGCGCGCAGTATTTATTTTATCCTTATTATCTTTATGATCCATAAGAAAGCTTTCCACCTCCAATCTAATTCCGATTCCCCGCCATCACCGCGTTCAACTGGTTTTTTGCATAATCGTAGACCATATACTTGCCGTTCACCATATCCTGCTTGTCAATGACAACGTTCATCTCATGCTCCTGCGCAATGTTCAGCACATCCTCAAACCAGATCGAATTGATCTCAAAATATTCGCCGATATCCCCGTACCGTCTGCTCAGCTTCTGCAAGTGGCTCTGGCAGTCGTCAATATTTGTAAAGACATACAGCACCCCATTCTCGCAAAGTACATGCTCGACGCCGTATAATTCCGGCAGCGCCCGCATTGGTTCGGCGGTAAGGACGTCATGGGACAGCAGCAGTTCCTTAATCGCCTCCCAGTCCGATTCTTTCCTGTGGTTCTTGCCGATTTTGATTTTAATAAGGGCCACGTCCTTTTTTTCGATCAAGTCCACCTCTGGAATATCCGCAACATATTCATCAAATTCTTTCGACATTTGTTCCTCCTTATTTATGAAAAATCCCGGATTGCGGCAAGTGCCGGCAGCGCATTCCCATCATAATCGAACAACGCCTGGTTTGCCCATTCGTTTCCGCCTTTTCCCGGCTCCTTAATATACTCCCTGCCGGCTTCGGTAGCCCACTCTGAACCATGCCTTGGCAGCCAGGCAGGCTCCCAGTAGAAAAATCCTTTTCCCCTGTTTTCCGGTACACGTTTCAGCAGCTCCATGACCGCCTGCAGAAAGCCAGACTGCCCGCTTTTCGTCATCGGGTAGTCCAGATGCTCCACAAGGTGCGGCTTCGTCGCATAGCCTTTGCGCTCGCTGTCCGAAAGCTGCTCATACTCCTTATAATCTTCCATAGTAAACCCCATGGATACTTCCGCCAGAATCAAATCTTTGCGGTAGCGCAGGGCGATATCATGCATATTTTCTTCCAGCCCGGCAAGGTTTCCATGCCAAAACGGGTAATAAGACATGCCAATATACGCAAAGTCTTCCCCACCATTGGCAAAATACTGGTCAAACCAGTTGCGGTAAAGCGCATGATCCCCTCCATTGTCCAAATGTACCATAACCGGGATATGATTGTCAACTGCATTTACGCCGCGGATGCCGGCGCTAACGAACTTCGCGATCTGCTCATACGCCGGCACTTTCCCATAAGGCCATAACAACCCGTTGCTCAGCTCATTCCCGACCGCCACCATCGTAGGCGCGGCTCCCTGGCTTTTTAGCTTTTCCAGCGTCTGGCGCGTAAAATCATAGACCGCCCGCGCAAGCCCGTCGGCGTCCAGCCCACGCCAGGCTTTTGGCAGCGTCTGCTTTTGCGGGTCCGCCCAGAAATCACTGTATTGAAAGTCCAGCAAAAATCCAAATCCATGCGCCAGCGCGCGCTTTGCCAGGCGCAGCGTAACGTCAAAATCGTTGCATCCAGCGCCGTACGCCCTGCCGTCCGGCGCGTACGGGTCGTTCCATAGCCTTAGGCGCACATAATCTGTACCGTAAGACTTTAAAATATCCATCACATCCCGCTGCACGCCATGGTCGTAAAATTTCCCCCCGCATTGTTCTACTTCCTCCAAAGAGGATAGATCCATTCCTTTTATCATATAATAACATGCCCTCCTGAAAATATATTTTATTTCTTTTTATCGTATCATGATTTTCGCCAAGCCGGCGTCTAGTTGCATCCTGGCTGCGTATAGTGAATGCTTACGCTTGCTGGCTGCATTCTGCCTGCGCATAGTGAATGCTTATGCTTGCTGGCTGCATTCTGCCTACGTAT
>CASUON010000256.1 GCA_949457475.1 uncultured Lachnospiraceae bacterium | reverse complement strand
CAATGACAGTGCCTGCTGGCCCTGGTAGCCGAGTATGATATACAGCCCATTGCCTTCCTTGTAAGAATAGGCCTGTACCCGGTATGGTTTGGTCTCTTCTTCCCCACGCACCGAAGCGGATACTTTCATCATAAATTCCCCGATGCCGCTTAGATCCGGCGCATGCAATACATCGTACCGCCCTGACAGATAATCGTCCATTGCGTCGACCGGAATATATTTTAATCGTTTAAAGGCCTTTTTCACTACGGAATCCCCGCTCGCCCGTTCTGCCTCAATATGCATGACCGGCTTTGGGAGGAAGTAGCTGCCGCCCGCGTATGGAAACGCATCGGACAGCAGCAGTTCCCCGCCTTTTGCATAGGCGTACAACTGCCGGAAAGTATCTTCGCCTTTTTTTAAAGCTTCCTGGCATAACGCGGAAAATAACGTATCGGCAAAAAAACTGCAACGGCAGCTCTCCAGGGAATTGCACCCAAAATGCAGCGCGCCTTTAAATTGAAACTTGTATGCTTTATAATTCATGCCCGATCTCCCGCCTGTGTCTGTTGCCCATGGAACTGGACGGCCTGCTGCAGCAGCTCGTTGCACCGGTCCATCACTGTTTCCGGCACCGTCCCTACCGCCACGGACGCCATAATATCCTGGAACCGCACTTTTCCATACCCCCTGGAGCCATTCCCTCCTAGGTAGTCATACTGTACCAGCTTCATCCCTTCCGCCAAAACAGACAGGTCTTCTATGACCTCTTCTTCCTTTTCCGCTTCATAAATAATGTCCAGCCCGAACGAGGAGCCCCGGAATACCCGCTCAATCTGCCTTGGATTCGCTACGGCGGTCGCCCGGTTGATTGTATTTTCAAACTTTATTTCCGTCATGCTCTGCAGCCCCTGGTTCCTTAATTCCTCTTCGTTTAATAAAAAGGAATCGTAGATCAGTACCCGGCTGCGTCTTACGGCGCCTTTTTTTGCGCACCCAAACAGCCTTGTCAGACATTCCGCGTCATCGTCCGGCTTTTTTGCAAATGTCGTATTATACGCTTTTGCAAGCAGGGTACGCATTTTCCCTTTTAAGGAGCTCCCCGGTATCATTGGCAGATTTGTCCTGACGTCTTTGATTACCGGCGCGTCTACCGCCCCAATCGGCGAGAAGATCGTGGATCCGCCTATGTGCATGCCAGTTTGGACTTCTATTTTCCCTGTAATCTGTATTTTTGCGTACATATGCCCCTCCTCAATCTTTCCCGCCATGATACTTGTGAAACGCTACCAGCGCCTCCATATACCGATGGAACAAAATATACCGTTTTTTGCTGCTGCGGATGCCCTTTAATACGTCTATCAACTCCGCCTCCTCAACAAACTTCTTGACGGCCTCTTCCCTGCCCGCTTCATATAAAAACCGCACGCGCAAATATTCGATCCGGGAACAGATATCTTCCGATAATTTCTCCGTATTCTGGTTCATAATCTCGTTATAGATATCTGTCGCCATTGCCAGCAGGTTCCTTAGCTTTGTCATAGTTACCATCGGTACTGCGTATCCATTCGGCTTTTTCAGGTTTTTCAGCCTCTGGATCACTTTTTCTGCTTCATCTACATAATTTTGTTCATTCACCGCCATCCCCGGTTTCCTCCTTTTCCCTTGTCATATAAGCGTACAGATTGATCGCTGTCTTCAGCTGGCGGCAGTCTTTTTCGCTTTTAACCCATTCATACATTTTTGACGAAAATTCCCGGTAAGCCTCTGCCTGCTCCGGCGGCGCGCTTTGCTCCGGCTCCAAACGCGACAGCAGGTACACATATCTTGCAAAATTGATCTTTTCCGCGCGGCACCGTATCAGCTGCAGCAAGCGGTAGAGAAAATTTTTCCCGCGTTCCTGCGTCGTTTCAAAAAAATCATAGACTACGCGGTATTTTTCCCCTAATACCGCCTGTTCAAAATCATCCCAGCAGTATGTGCCGTCGCTGACGGCTATTTCCTTGCCATATGCGTCCACAACCGTATGCGCCTGCCCATCCCGGCATATCGTCACTGCGTTTTTGCCGGGGAGCAGCTTGGAACATTCCTCCAAATCCCCTGTTTCAGCGGCGGCCGCACGGATCGGGTAGCTGTGCGGGTAAATGCCGATCCCTGCCGAAAGGGTTAATGTATTTTGCGTATATTTTTTAAAATCCCTGCGGATATCTACCGCAAGCTCGATAACTTCATTCCAGGCGCCTACAAGGAACAAGTCGTCCCCGCCGGAATAACAGATCGAAGCGTTTCTTGGATGCAGCGGCGTACCGTTGACGCAATATTCCGGCTCGGCCAATATTTTATTTATATACAGCTTGAAGAACAACGACAGCTGCCGTGACAGCGCAGCCGTCCGCGACAGCGTGACATACCGGTTTTGATTTTCCAGCTGGTCGAATCCGGCCACAAACGCCTGCCCCAGGTTGTCCACATCCGCGCGCAGAATGCCGATCCTGCCAATCCCTTCCGCCTGCGCCGCATATTCTTCAAACGTCTTTCCGGTCGTATAGTCGCCTACCCACAGCTTTGTCGCCGCATAGGTTCCTGTGGACATCCGGTTTTTACTGTACGCCCGTACAAAACCATCCGTTCGCATCCTTTTTTCCTTCAACGATTCCAAGCTGTCCGCGGTAAGATAACAGCCTCCCGGAAACGGCAGCGCCACGTTCGCCCCATTTTTCGTAATTGTAAAAAAGTCGTCATACAAGATATTGCTGGAAAACTTTTCCATTGCCTGGCAGACTGGACAAACTCCTTCATCATTGACTTTTCCAATTCCTTTGCACACGCTGCATTCCCTTGAATGGTCGCCCTGCGTCCCCGCATTGAGCATTTTTAAATCCGCCGGGGTATACCGCCTGCTTTTCCTTTCCGAAACCTTTGCACCCACCTGCTGAAACAGCCGCGCATAGCTGCCCTGCGGCTTATTCTGCATAGTATTGGCACTACACGGCACATACCCGGACGCCACATACAAGGCAATCTGAAACGTTTCCCTCAGCCAGCCGTTTATCCCGTCCATATAGCTTTCCGCCGCCTGCACGGCCCCGGCGGTATTCGGCATCAGTATATAGCAGTGCCCGCCGCCTGCATAGACCAGGTTTGCCCGCGACAAATGCAGCTTTTCTAAAAACCCGTCGATGATATGCTCCATCATAATTTCCAGGTAAAAAGAACGCGCGCGCAACGTCTTTAATGCATTTTTGCTTGCAACCGTATAAATAAAATCCTGTATCCCGGATACGTCCATCGCATACAGCATAAAAGCTTCTTCCTTATAAAAATCCTGCACCCGTTCAGACAGCCTGCTTTTATAATCTTGTTCCTTACGTTCCTGCAGATACTGGTAAATACAAGACGCAATCGCCGCCGTCAGCTTTACATGGTCATAAAGCGAAATATCGCTGTTCCCGTCTTTTGCAACCGAAGCCGGCACATAGGAAAGGCTGGCCTCTAATACTGACAGCAGGTAATTTACATACTCCACCGTCCATTGCAACCCTGCCAGACTTTCCCGGATATCGTCTAACAGCCCCTGGTAAAACGCCGGGCTTAATTCCTCCCGCGCGCTTGTCGGATACTGGACATGTTCCGCTGTATACAAGATTCCAGGCGCGTAACAGCATTCCCCCCGGTTCCCATTTAACCTGTTAAATATACTTTGCAGCGGCATATGTATCTCAGACCCAGCATCCTTTTGGCTGTCCATCCGCCGGTCTGCCGCAGACGCAATCTGGTCCGCGGCAGACACCACAAACGCCAATGCATCCGGCCGGGCCAGCGCCCCATACGGCGCACCGGCATGGCAATACCGCACAATCTCCAGCAATTCCCGGTACGCGTCACCGTCCAGCCCCGCCTTCTGTTTCAAAAAATCATACCCGCTGTCGCCATACGCCTTCTGGCATTCCCCCTGGCGGTAAATCAGTTTTCCAATATCATGCAGCAGCCCGCCTACCGCCAGCTTGATCTCTTTCTCTGTCATGTATTTTCATCCTCCCATAACAACTATAACATTTGTTTCGTTGCCTGTTATGTTCCATATTCCATAGATTATGTTTTTTGTTTCTTTAATTTAAATTCATATAAAATTCGTTGGATCCACAAGACCGGATGAGTTTCCGGTCTTCATTCGGGAAGTGTTTCTTCGTTATTGTAAGCAACGGGTCGCAAAGACCCGGGTGATTCTATTGTCCGTCCCCTTAACGGGGGTTTGATTTGCATACAGGAGATGATGGGGCGTCGTCAGCAACGGGAGAGGGTCCGTCCCCTTGCGGGGGGGAGTGATCGTCAAAAATACATGTAATCTGTCTGAAGATTGGGTTGGATAGTTTCCATCCCCTTGCGCGGGGCGTTTCTTATTACTTTTGCACACGAAAGTACAAGATACTGTAATTAGTTTCCATCCCCTCTCGGGGGGGGCTCTTCTTCTCAACAAAATGGGCAGCATGCACGGACGGTCTGGAAAAGTTTCCATCCCCTCTCGGGGGGCTCTTCTTCTCCACTAAGTCAAGCGCAGTTCAGTTCGTTTGCGGATCAGTTTCCATCCCCTCATGGGGGCGCTTCTTCTCTCCAGCAGGAGGATATTTCAAAAGAATTTGAGGAACAGATTTCCATCCCCTCTCGGGGGTTCGCTTCTTCTCAACCCTCAGTTCGGGGTAAACGAATATTCGAGCATGACAAAGTTTCCATCCCCTCTCGGGGTTCGCTTCTTCTCACTATTGCCAAGGGATGCGCATGGTGTTCCGGATACAAGTTTCCATCC
>CASUON010000255.1 GCA_949457475.1 uncultured Lachnospiraceae bacterium | reverse complement strand
TTCTTTCTTTGGATTTGTCAGCACCCCTTCCGCCTGGTCTACGAGTTCCAAAAGCTCCATCAGCCGCTTTGTTTTCTCCATAGAAGCCGCAGCATTTTTGTTTTGTATTTCAAAAGAATTTCTGACAAATCCCGTAAAAAACAAAAGCAGGTTTCCTTCCAGCTCTTTTTTTCTTTCCGGGGAAATAATTACAGGCACAACTTCGTAACCGTCCGCATGGAAATGAATGCGGTTAAACCCCCCGTAGCTTGCCGCTATCTGATCCTGCCAGCCGCCTTCTTCTTTGCATGCCACCCTTTCCAGATAGATTGCATCATCCGCCAATTTTTTCTTGTCCGCATACTTCCCTTTTAGGCAGTAAAAAGCGTTTAGCATACCAACGGCAAACGAGCTGCTCGTACCAAGCCCCGACCTGGCGGGCAGGTCGGCGTCATACGTCAAATGTATCTCATGGATGTCCAGCATTTTCATTGCTTCACGGATCGCCGGATGCCGGATCTGGTCATATTCGCTCACACACTCCATCCTAGAATAGGTAAGCTGCGTTTTATACTCAAAGAAACGAGGCAAATGCCGGACTATTACGTAGCAATATTTGTCAAATGTAGTAGACAAGACAGCTCCGCCATATTCCCGAAAGAAATACTCCATATCCGTTCCACCACCAAAAAAAGACATCCGAAATGGTGTCTTAGTTATAATCATATTTTATTATCCTTTCAAACGCCCTTTTTTTCTATCATCGTTTTATAAAATCTTATAAAAACCGCTAAGATTTCTTATATAAATAGTTTGTATGGGATACTTCCTCAAACTGATAATATCCCAGTTCATTTAATAATCCATTGACCTTTTCATATAGCGCGTCAAAAATTTCAATAAATAAAACCGGCGAATGCCGCTCCAACGTTTGTTTCGCGCCTAATAATAAGTTATATTCAAATGTCTCAACATCGATCTTTATAAAATCAATGTTGTCAAACTCCAAATCGTCCAGACGCTGCAATACCATATTCCCTTCGCTATCCTGTTCAATCTGGGTGGCGCCAAGCTCATCCGGTTTAAAATATTTAATGCGCGCCCTGCCAGATTCATTGCCCAAAGCGACATTATGGACCGTAACCGTATCATCTAAATGGTTAAGCGCTACGTTTTTTTCAATATTTCGTAAAAATCACCTACAGGCTCAAAGGAATGAATGCTATGCGCATGTAATATCTTCCCAAAATACAAGGTATGGTTTCCTATGTTTGCGCCTATGTCAAGAATATCTTTCCCTTGGCCAACTACCCTGCCTAGGCGCTCAAGTTCGTCATACTCAAAAAAATCTGCATAATTCACAATCCAATGTTGGATATAGTCTGTTTCATATTGCGGCAGGTACATGTTAAACTGCCCGCCATTTTTATAAAAGGTGAACTGATACCCATTTTCCTTTACCGCATTTACTTCTTCCAAATAATCCCATATATGGAACCCATGTTTCACGTACTCCTGCAATACCCTCCCCATAAGTGCCAGCGTCCTCCTCGCCCCTACCGGATATTGCACCGCGATCCGCACCTTTCCCAGATAGCGATTATGTTTGGACTTCTCTCTCCATTCCCTAAAACCCATCTTACTGTATCATCCTTTCTTTTCATGTGTTTTGCAGACTGATCTTTGACTTTAAATAGTTAAAACCTACCGTGTAAATGTCCCAATACCTGATTTTGTTTTTTTTCATTGTATAGGCAGGCCAGTACCAGCAATTATAGGCCATATTTACTGCAAACTGGGCCAATACCAGCCCCATAATCCCCATATGGAATACGCGCACCATAATAACTGATAAAAGGAGCGAACATACCGATGATATTACGTAGGCCGGCCAGAAAGGGACCTCGTTGGCTGAAGCGATCATGGAAGCAAATAAATCCTTCTGGTTAAAAAAATAATAAAACAGGCACATGAGCGAAGCAAACAGGATGCTGACCTTCATTTCTGGGCGTATGTAATGCAGTAATGGAAAACCCACTACAAACAAAACGGCCGTCCCTCCTATGAAAACAATTTTATACACAAAATCCGTAACACAGATGATCCTTTTTTTCTCATCTATGTCACGTCTTAGGCAGGCACTGCTATACGCAGGCTGGTATGCGGTAAAATAAGAAGCGGCAAGCGATGCAACCACCGATACAACCTGCGTTATCACACCATACATACTCGTTGATGCAAGGTCTATATAATATGCGCATAGTAATGTATTCGCCTGGGTAGACAGATACTGGGAAAACATTACAACCCCATCTTTCCAGGCAGTCCCCCATACGGCGGCAAAGCATTTTTTTATTTTATCCGTTTCGACCTTTCGGGTGATTGGAACCTGCCTCGTCCTTTGTACAAAATATATTTTGCCAGCCACACGCAGAATGATTCCACTGATAAAATACGACACTACAAATCCCAAAAGCCCCAAACCACTCATAATCAGCACGCTAGCAAGGACGATCTGCGCTGATTTTGAAAAAACGCTCATCTTGCTCCGTTCTGCAACAGCGCCTATTCCTTGCAGCAGCGACGACCAGTAGCCATAAAACATATTCAAAAAGACCGACAGCATATAAATCATCCATGAAAGGCGCATATTTTGTGTCATTTCGTTTCCTACGACACCGTACAGGTACGCCGACCCTATTGACGCCATGACAAGGAGCGCCGCCAATGAAATAACAAAATAAACGAGGCGGCAGGTTACGATTATTTCGGAAACAAGGCGGCTGTTTGTGCCTTTTCCATATTCCTTGGAAACCGAATTTTTTTCCAAGTTTCCCGCGCCGCTCCAAGCATATGTCATATGTCTTGCAATTGTAGAATTAAATCCAAAATCAAATAAGTTTACAACCTGTGCAATGCTTGAAAACACATACCAAAGCCCCAGTTCATCATCATTCAAATACCTCATAATCAGCGGCAATAGTAAAATATTGATACCAATAGCCAGAAACCTTGAAGCATATACCCATATTAAATCCTGCCTTCGGACATTGATTTTTGTCATATACGATAACCTGCCACCACCCTATCTGTAGTTCTTTTTTCATACGAACCTTATTGTTATGTAAATGCCTTTTTCATCTGTCCAATAATGAATTCGTCTGAATGTCCATTTATAAAAAGGCGGTATTCTTCCTTATATGTTTCATTCCCTGTCAACAGTTCTAAAACGCTGCCTTTAAATTCCTCCATCGTTGTATAGAGTTTACATATATCCGGTATCAGCCTGTGGTATTGCAACATCGTTTGAAACGGGTTTCCTATGACAGGGATCCCTTGTGAAAATGCGTCGATCATAGTCCCGGAACTTCTAAGGCCAAACTGCCTGCCAAAAGGGAGGACGATCACCCGTGCTTTTGTTATATACGTGTAATATTCATCATATGTAAAACCCAGCCTGCCTTTAAATACATGCAGCCCTTTACTGCAAAACGCAATGTTTTTAGAGCGAAACAGCGCCCGTAGGCCGTTGTTTTCAAAAAAATGTTCCTTTTTCTCCAGCTCTATGATTTTACGGACTTCCTCATCCGCATTGCTATTAGATATCCCGACAATATCATAGGCTGGATGCATACTGTGCAGATGTTTTGTAACCGGGTTTAGCATATGGGGAATGTAATGGATGTTTGACCGGGCAATTCCATACAGGCTGTTCATCGCATGCACCCCTTCTTCTTCCATCACGATATAATGAAAGTCATCTTTTACTTTCATAAATATTTTATTTAGGATTCCATTTTGAAACCCATCCACGGAATGGACAATCAGCATCAGCTTTGCCGCCTTGCGCAGCCTGTTCCGATACAAAAAATAAGATATCAAATCCATCGTGCTGATTACGATATAGTCATATGGTTTTCTTTCCGAAAGCTCCAGTACCTTTTTTATATAAAAGTTGCACTCTGCATGGTCTTTTATAGCCAGCCGTTTCCATTGCCATCTGGACCACAGGTTCCAGTTTATCCATTTCTTTCGCTCCAGTTGCTCAGCTGCATCAAATACTTCTTTACGTATATTTTCGTTTACGTCCTCATACCAGCCGTCTTCGAAATAGCATAATGTAACTTCTGCCAGGCTGCTTAATAAATGCGCCCACTTCACATCAAAGTATTTATGTCCCTTTAGCGTCCAGCTGGCCCTTAGGCCGCAATAAAGGATGCGCATAGTTTACCTTCTTTCCGTATTATATTTCATATATAAGCCGCAGCATAGCCATACCAGCCCCAGATTAAAAGAATAGTATAACGAATAGAAAAACAGAAACCACATGCATCCAAGCATAAGGAACGAATTTCCATCCTTTTTAAAAAACTCAACGATAAATTCTTTTACAAGAAACACGATCAGCGCTATCCCTACAAGCCCAAAGTTTACAATGATCTCTGCGACGGATATATGAAAGGCCGAAAAAACCTGGTATTTTATCATTGGATCCGCAAAAGTCGACCCTGGGATGCTCCAGTTGCTGCTCCCCCAGTGATTAAGCACGGTTCCGCCATACCCCTTCCCAAAAATCCAAAACTGAGGTTTGGCCGCAATTTCAATCAGCGCGCTTACAATTTCCTCAATCCTTGCCTGTATCGATCCTCCAGCCTCGTAGTATCCAGCCCTTAAGCCATCCGCATTGCGAAAAATACTTAATATTCTAGAAAGCTTGTAGGTAACCTGGCCGCTGATCGTATGAAACATTTCCGATTTTGCTACAATTATAAAAGCGCCGGCAGCCAGTACGATCGCAGCCATTTTTATC
>CASUON010000254.1 GCA_949457475.1 uncultured Lachnospiraceae bacterium | reverse complement strand
TATCGATATAGGAATCGGAGATCTGGTCTTCGAACAACGGCGAGAGCTGCATACCCTGCGCCAGAATGCGGCAGTTGCGCTTTAGCCGCTCCATATGCCCCTGCTCATAACCGAAATTTTTTGCAGCCATATTCGCCAGCGCATAAAGGATATTTTTCTTTTCTTCTTCCATCTGCTTTAACTGCTCGCTGACGGAAACTTGCAGCCTCCGGTTCATCGCCAGCAGCTCTTTTTTTGTTTCTTGCAGCCGCAGGTGGACGCCGACGCGCGCCTGCACGATCTCCGGCACAAACGGCTTTGTAATATAGTCTTCGCCGCCAATTTTAAACCCTTCTACAATATCCTGCGGATTATCAAACGCGGAAATAAACATAACGGGAATATCATGGGTCTTTTTGTCGCTTTTTAAATGCCGGCATAGCTCATAGCCGTCCATCCCAGGCATAGATATATCGGTCAATATCAAATGCGGGCGGCATGTCTGCGCCATCTCCAGCGCCTGCTTCGCGTCTTCCGCCAGCAACGGTTCGCATCCCATACTATGTATAATCTCTTCCAACACCAGCCGGTTTAGCTCTACGTCATCTACAATCAGTACTTTTTCCCCATTTGCATTTTTATAGTCAAACCCCATACATACACCTCCCTTCTATTTTTTTCTTTCTATTTTTCTCTTGGCATCTCCGATTTTATATGTTTTATCTTTTTATTGTTTCATAATTTATTATTTTAAAATCTATGTTTCAAACGCCAACAGCTTTTCGATTTCTTCGTATTCCGCAATGACTTTATCGTAATTTTCCTTCTGAACAGCCATTTTAAGCCTCAAAAACCGGCGGCTGACGTCCCTTGGCGCGCCTTCTGCAAGCTGGCGGACTGTTTCCATAAACATTTCCGCTTTCTCCCAGTTTTCCATCTCCACGCATAAAATCAGCTTTGACAATGTGCGCTTTAAATTGTCCCGGTTTTCCTTTGTGCCGTATTCCCGGGCGTTGTCAAATTCTTCTTCATCGCTGCCGGACGGCATATCCGTAGCGTTGTACAGCGACGGGCTGAGCGCGTCCGACTGCGCCAGCGTCTCTTGGTCTTCTTCGCTGATGCCGGCCCAGATCGAAAAAGAAAATGTGCTCCCTTTGTTTTTCTCGCTTTCTACTTCAATTCTTCCGCCCATCAGCTCTACCAGCTGTTTACAGATATTCAGCCCAAGCCCGGTACCTCCGTATTTCCTGGAAATAGACGCGTCGACCTGCGAAAAGCTCTGGAACAATTTGTCTTTGTCCGCCTTGTCTATGCCAATCCCGGTATCTTTTACAATAAAAAACAGTTCCAGCTTATCATTGACACGGGCTGTGCGCACGATCTCTACAGTTATTTTTCCTACGGCGGTAAACTTCTGCGCATTCGATAGCAGGTTATTTAAAATCTGTACGATACGCAGTTCGTCCGCTACAATATATTCCGGTATCTGGGGCGAAACGGTCATAAAAAAGCCGAGCCCTTTTTCCGTTAGCTTGTTCATATGCTGGGATTTGACGTAATCTAGCATATTCCGGAAATGGAACCTGCGGGGCTCTAACGTAAATTTGCCTGCCTCCAGTTTTGAAAAGTCCAAGATATTGTTGATAATCTTATTCATATCCCCGCAACAGCGCTCGATCAGCCGCAGTGATTTTAAAATCCGCTCATCAGTCACAAAATCCAGCAGCTCTTTGACGTTGCCAAGCACGCCATTGACCGGTGTGCGCAGTTCATGGGTCACATTGGCTACAAATTCAGACTTTACTTTGCCTGCCTCCTGCGCTTCTTGGCGCACCTGCTCGACTTCCCTGCCCAAAAATTCCTTTTCCAGTATGTCGTGCGCCATACATATGTATATCCCCTCGCGGACTTCGCTCTTTAAAATCCTTGCTTCTACGGGAAAACAAGTCAGGTTGCTGCGGTATGCCACAAGGTTCTGCTGTTCGTGCCCAAACCGGTAATCTGACTGAAATCCGTGCTCGGATAATCGAAATGTGTTCGGAAAAACGTCGCTTATATACTTATCGCATAAATCTGCTTGATATTCCAGCTTTTTTTTCGCCGCACCGTTTGCATAAGTAATCTTGCCCGACTGGTCAAACATTAAAATAATCTCCAACGCATCTTCAATCGGAAATATATAACCTCCATTGTGTTCCATTCCACTCCTCCCCAGACATTCCAAAAACCGCTAAAAGCCGCCGGTATGCCTAAAACAAGATGAAACAGCAAGCCGTTTCACTTGCCATGAATTAAAATTGCAGCACCTTGACTACATCTACGATATGAAGGAAATCTTCTTTTGCCATCTGTAAGCACGCCATCATATCATCAGAAAATATCCCGCATTCGCCATTTAAGATCATTTCAAACGCCTGTTCGTTTGTATACGCTTTTTTATAGACCCTCGGGCTGATTAACGCATCGTAGACATCCGCGATTGCAACAACTTGCGCGCTAAGCGGTATCGCATCCCCAGCCAGATGGTCCGGGTATCCCTTGCCGTCCCAGCGTTCGTGATGATGCCTGCAAATATCATAGCTATAGCGGTAAAATTCACTCGTATGGTCCCAGTATGTTTTTTCCAGCAGTTCACATCCGATCGTCGTATGCGTCTTCATAATTTCGAACTCTTCCGCCGTCAAACGCCCCGGTTTTAACAAGATAGCGTCCGGAATGCCGATCTTTCCAATATCGTGCAAGGCAGAAGCGCTTACAATCTGTTCTACTTGGGATTGCGTAATGCCGTACTGCGGGAACGACTCCAAAAGGCGGTCTAAAATTGCCCTTGTATAATACTTGATATGCCTTGTATGTTCACCGGTCTCTAAGTTGCGCGTCTCTACAATAGAGCTTAGCGCTTCAATCATAAAGTCGTTGTTTTTGCGTATTTCTTTTTCTTGCGCCCGGATCGCCCGCTCCTGCTCCTTTAAGCGCCTTTCCATATCCAATTTATTCTGGTACAGCTCAATAATATTTTTGCTTCTTTTTTTTACGATATGGGGATAAAACGGTTTATGTATTACATCCGCCACACCGAAAGAATATGCTTTATCTTCGCTGTCTATAATAGTCTCGCCAGTAATTAAGATCACAGGGATTTTCTGGATCAGCCCATGTTCATCCATATATTCCAATACGTCAAACCCGTTCATAACCGGCATTGTAATATCTAATAGAATCAGCACCAGACCTGGATTTCTGGATATCTGGATAATCGCTTCCTTGCCGTTGGCTGCTTCGAGGCTGCTATACCCATCCTGGAATACGGATTTGAGCACTTCCCGGTTGATTTCTTCGTCATCGACGATCAGTATCTGCTGCTTTTCCATACCATTTCCTCTATTCTTCCCCTCTATTTTTATAGATAAACACGCTCTAGCATGCCGTAAAATCCATGTAATGGTAAATAAATGCTAATAAACATACCCCCCGCTCGTTACGTAATCCATGTAACGATAAACATATGCTCAGAAAACCCGGCAAATGAAAACATTTGCCGGTATATGTGCAAAATTCCCTATACTCAAAGTTACCATTTTTCCATATAATTGTCAATTAATTTCTAGATTCCGGTTTATTTTGCGTTACAGTTTACCCACTCCAAAAAGCCCATGCGCCCGCAGCACAAAAACGGCTTACGTAGCAGCGGCACGATTAAAGGCCCGTGTAAAAAAGCCCATACGCCCGTAGCGAAAAAATGGTTGGCATGGTATGCCGGACTGCAACATCTGATACATGATAAAATAATTATAATGAATATGGGATGTTTTGTCCACAGGTAAAATAAAGGTGATTGCGTAAAATTGCCGAAACCTCCTTACGCAGCTGCATTTACATCAAATCTAATCAAAACAGAAAGCATTTTTACTTGCACTTAAGTAATTTTTTTACGTCCAGCGTCCCCCAGCAGGGGGCTGAGCTGTCTGTAGACAGGCGGTTGTAAAACAGGAGTTTTAATTCTGGGGGCGTTAAATCCGGATAACGGTCGTACGCAAGCGCGCAGGCGCCGGAAACAACGGCTGTCGCCATCGACGTACCGCTTTTTGCGATATATCCACGGTGGTCATAATAGCAGCTTTTTACCTCTGTCCCCGGGGCGAGGATTTCCGGCTTGCAGACACAGCATTCGGTCGGGCCTATGCCGCTGTAGCCTGGATACAGCCCCCGGCGGCGCACCAGCATATCACGGTCGTCGCTGCTTCCTACGGTAAGTACCGTGCTGCTGGCGCCCGGTATCGTTACGCTGCTGTCCGCGGGGCCGCCGTTTCCGGCCGCCGCAACGGTAAATACCCCGCTATCCCACATGCGGTCGATCCATTCTAATAGCTGGTCGCGTTCCCTGCCTTTCGACTGTGGCAGCATGCCTACGGAAATATTAGCAATGCGGATATGGTATTTTATCCGATTTTCGATAATCCACTGGATTGCTGTTATGACGTCTTTTGTATTTCCATTTCCAGTACGGTCAAGTACTTTTAATGAAAGCAGCCTTGCGCCAGGCGCCACGCCCCGAAAACGCCCTTTGCTCATGCGCCCGCTGCCCGCAATAATCCCCGCAATGTGTGACCCATGGCCGTTGTCATCATACGGCTGGCTTTTATGATTGCAAAAATCTTCAAAGACCTGCACCCGTTCCGCGTAGTCCGGGTGCAGTGATATTCCCTCTTGTGTTATATTTGTGCACAGTACAGGCGACTTGCGATACATTGCTGGCGGCTTGCGTCGCGTTGCCGCGTAGGAGGTCTGCGATGCATTGCTGGCGGCTTGTGATACGTT
>CASUON010000253.1 GCA_949457475.1 uncultured Lachnospiraceae bacterium | reverse complement strand
TGCAGGCCCCGATTAGTAAGTTCCGGCCACATACCCTTATTTACTTCCAAAAGGGCGTCCAGAACTTTACGCGCTTTCTTTGCGTCGCCAACCAGACGGCTTAACGTAAACGCCTCGAGCGCTTTTTGATAGCTGTTTTCAAAGAACGCGTCTACCAGGAGCTTTTCAACCGAAACCTGGTTGACTAACAGGCCAAGGTAGAACTGCGGGATGTTTCCTACGCCGAGCGGACGCGGGCCGTTTGCCCCAAGTTCGCAGGCTACTTCCACCATTGCGTCGTCCTGCATATTTGCAATTGCGCCGTTATTTTCTACAATAATAATATGTCGGTCGTTCTTGTTGTAGGCAATGGATTCCGCAACTTTGATCATCATTTCCGCATGCGCATCGGAGATCGCATCGAAACGGTCGCCGACTTCCCCTGCCGCGATTACGTCTGCGCATTCTGTGAACACACGTTTCTCACGGCCGTCTTTTACTTCATCGGCGCGGGTATAATCCGGGTTCAGATGGCTCGCCTTGTATTCCGGATAGAGGTAGTACTGGTCGTATGTATTCGGCAGGAAATCCGGGAAGTCGTTCATCATTGTCTGGACCATCCCATACGTATCCAACCAAGACTGGTCGCGCTGTTCTGCATCCTGCGGCAGGAACCCGTTTTCTTTGATCCGGCGGCGGATTTCAGGCATCAGGTCTTCCCCTGTCTTTACATTGTACATATTCGTAAACCATCCATAATGGTTCAGGCCGAAATATACTGGATCCAAGTCTTCCCAGTCGCACCCAAGCAGGCGGCTGCAAGAGCGCACTACGTTTTCCGGCTGGTCGCAGATATTCAACAGGCGCTTGTCATTCGGGAACTCGCGGCGCAATGCTTCGGCAACGATTGCCGCCGGATTGGAATAATTTAAAATCCATGCGTCCGGGGCATAATTTCTGATATCATGTACGGCTTTAATCATATCTACACAAGAACGCAGTCCATACGCCATACCGCCTGCCCCACAGGTTTCCTGCCCGATCATGCCCATGCCAAGCGGAATATGTTCATCCTTCGCACGCATATCCAATCCGCCTGCCCGCATCTGCATAAATACAAAATCCATGCCGGTATATGCCTGTTCAATATCCGTCGTATACGAAAAATCCAGTTCCGGAAAACGCTCACGAAAGAGGATCTCGCCATACTTTCCAATCGGCTCTTGGCGTTGCGGGTCAATATCGAACAGCACCAGCTTTTTCAGCGGAAATTCCTCGCGCAGCCGGACAAAAGATTTCAAAAAACCAAGTGTGTAGGTGCTGCCTCCTCCAACGATACAAACATTATAACTTTTCATAATCATTCTCCTTCCTATTCTTCCCGTTTTATCCCGTTTTTCATTTTGTTTTCCCCGGGAGGGGTTGCTCACATGTGATAAACGTAGTATACCGTGGCCTTTAGGAAATGTAAATAGTTTTTCATTATTGAGGATACAGTTCCAAATTATATCATTTATTACTTTTATAGTAATTTTTTACATAATATTATTTACAATTTTTTACATTAATTTACAATTCCGCTATAATCAGATTTTGAATATTTAATTATCATTTTTATCTACCAGCCGATTCCGCATCCATACGGCAATCGGCGTGATAATCAGATATAAAACGGTCAAAATGACAAAAAATCCAATATCCGCGTCCAAAAACACATAGATAATATTAAACCCAAAGTGTAGCAAAACCGCGTAGATCAGGTTGTTATGCCGTTCCAGAAATAGATTCATTAAAATGGTCATACAGGTAATGACGACTATATTGGAAATGACATAAGGGATTGCCCTCCAGTCTGTATACGCAGAATCCACCACCCACAACAGGGTATGCCAAAAGCACCACACTAAGCCCTGGCAGACGGATGATTTCACAAAACCATACCTTTTATTAAATTCTTCCCTCATAAAGCCACGCCAGCCCAATTCTTCTCCGGTCGGGCCAGACGTAAAAGATAGGAAAATACTGAGCGGCAACGCTATTATCCCCAAATTGATATAAGCCAGCATCGGCTTTCCCGTGATAGCGGAAAAGATAAACAACGCCAAAACACTGATGCCAAATGTAAGCGCAAAGGAACCCAAAATCAAAAGCAGTTCTACTTTACCCGAAAAACACCGTTTTACGAATACCATTCTTGTTTCGTCCGGCCGGAAATGTTTCCAGCCGATCAAAAGCAGATATGTTGGCGACCATGCGATCAGGTTGCGGACAATCCACATAGCGACGGGCGGCGCATGAAAGACTAGGCTTGCCGTACCCGCCACAAAAATAATGAGCGCCCAGACCAGAATATAGGAGCTGATAATGTATTTCTTCAGATAATTTGTTTTCATTTCCTTAGCTCCTTTTCCTATCCATGCATATAACAAGCTCGCTCTTAATCCCATTCAGTTCAATGATATTCCCCGCATCCGGCACGCTAAACGCCTCCGTCCGCTTTCCGTCCTTCTCATAAGATATGCTTGTGCCAATCCCTTTTGCAATGGCAGTAAACGCCACGCCCTCCGGAACCTGGATTTTTGATGTTGCCGATATCTGATTGATTGCCACCTCCCCGTCGATGGAATGGCAGGCCACTTCCATATCGAGGTTACAGTTAATCTCTACCGTTCCAATAACATCTTCCAATATAACGCTCGATGTCCTTATATCAAGTTCTATACTGTCACATTCCAAAGAACGGATTTCCACCGTTTCTGCATGAACCGCACACTCAATTTTCCCGATATACGGCGTCGGTACCTGGACGAAAATGCTGACCGCTTCTTTTGCCGTTTTCTCCGTCACCCCGTTTTTACGATTTACGTCCACATCAATTCGTCTTTTAATGTCATCAATTCTTACTTTAAAATCATTTTGAAGCGTAGGCATGGTATTGGATACAAGACGGACGCGGATTTTTTCTCCCTCATACCCTGACAGTATAAACTGTTTTGCCCCGCCGAATTTCATATCGTAGCGTTTCGGTTCATCAATGTCGTACTCCGTAATGCTCTCATATAGATAGTCTGTTCGCTTTTTCATCCCCTTTTCATTCGAGAGCAGATCGTCAATGGATATGCCAAACAGCGTGGAGATTGCCATCATATTTTCCATATCCGGAATGCCCGCATCCGTTTCCCATTTGGTAACTGCCTGCCTCGATACGCCAAGCTTCTCCGCCAGCAGTTCCTGCGACATACCTGCCTGCTTGCGAATAGATTTTAGTTTTTCTGCAAATGTCATATGAATCCTCCTTGTTTTGCGAAGCAAAATGCGGCTGGCCATGCAGCGATAGAAGATTTTGCCTCGTTGTTTTTGATATGTCAAGTATAAGAAAACGCATTTTCCATTACAAGCAAACAGAAGTTGCATTTCAAATTTTTTTGCTACTTTGCGTGGCATTTTTGCTTATCAGAACGCAACGAAAAAGACCTTGTAAGGGAATTTTGGATTTCCCTTACAGGGTCTTTTTCTTATTCTTTTATAACTGTCAAGTTCTTACTCTCAAATATTTTAAGTCCTCCAAATTTATTGTTGCCAGAACAAAGTATTCCATAATACCGTTTCATTGATTCCCATAAATTATTTCAATCGTAAAGCTGCACGCATTGTGTTCCTTTTTAAAAGCATTCCAACGTTCAATTTCTGGTTTTGTCAGCTGTCTGGGCAGACATAGATACCATGAATGGATATTTGCATTTTTATGGATTGACAATACCTTTTTATAAATGTCAAGCGCAGATAAGCCCCTTTTTATCCGGTGTCTGTTCATAGGAACGGCGTGCAAGCCCCCTTATCAGTCTGGCCGGCTGCCTGGAGCCTATTATCAATTATTTACAGCTTTGGCACAAGAAATTTCTTATCTGCTTCTGGAATCTTCATTCCTTCCATTGCCTGCTCTGCCGTCCACTTCATGGTTTCCATGAGGTTCCTAATCAGGCTGGCCTTTTCATCCAAAACCCTTTTCTCCGCCAAATCCTCAAATGCCTGGCACATTATTTCACGACCTCCTTCCGTTTCCTTGAAATATTTCATTTGTCTTGCCAATACTGGATAAAACATATCAGCAGAACTCAAACATCTGAAATTATGCATCAGCTTTCCAAGCGGATCCTTGTCATCCTCATAGCTGCCGTTCTCATATATGATATTAGAACCATCGCCAAAACTTGTGCCTGTCTCCTCAATCATCCGTCTGACATGGTACAAAGGGCAGCCTGCTCCCATAACATCACCTGCTGTTATGAATATTACATAAGAATCATAGATTTCCTTAAACTCCTGCCCCGCTTTCAACATTTTTGTGTCGATCAGGCTGCTGTGGAACCTTGCCCTGTGGACATCTGCCCCTGGCGAAGGCTGCTGGATCTCAATGTCGTAAACCTTCTCTTCCTTATCCACCGCATAAATATCCAGAATTAGGGAACGTCCATCTGGGAGCAGGTTTTTATATTCCCGCTGGGCCGCCACTTCCAGCACTTTTAGGTCATCCCTCTTCAGGATCACATTCAGCAACAGCGCTGTGGCTTCTATGTTCCTGTCAAATACCAGTGTCATAAGATTATCATCCATAAGAGATAAAATTTCTATTGCCTTTAATGTCTCTTTTCGTTTTAAATCTGTTTGGTTCTCTGGAATCATCAGGCCACCTTTCTTTTCATAGATTATCATACCATAGTCTCCCTCTGTTTTCAATCGCAGTTTCCCATGTCTGAGTGCAAGCCTTGCACACTTTGTTACTTTTCACGGGGGGTATGCAGGATATACTATCAAAAGAAAAATCATAGGTTGTTA